>JALWTH010000339.1 GCA_027082975.1 Paracoccaceae bacterium
CACTATAACTGGGGGGCTGGCCCCCCAGTTATAGTGTGGTCTGGGGGGCTGCCCCCAGCTATCCTGTGGTCTGGGGAGCTGGCCCAGTCACAGCATGGCCTGGGGCGCAAGGCCCCGGCCAACTTTCCACTGGCATTCCGGCCCCGGGCAGGCTACAGCCCCGCAACTCTCATGCACAGGGCAAGCAAATGGACCTTCGCAATATCGCGATCATCGCGCATGTGGACCACGGCAAGACCACGCTGGTGGACGAGCTCCTGCGCCAATCCGGCGCCTTTCGCGCCAACGAGGCAGTGGCCGAGCGGGCGCTGGACAGCGACGCCATCGAGCGCGAGCGCGGCATCACCATCTTTGCCAAGCCCACCTCGATCGTCTGGAAGGGCACCCGGATCAATATCGTCGATACGCCCGGCCACGCCGATTTCGGCGGCGAGGTCGAGCGCATCCTGTCGATGGTCGACGGGGTGGTGCTGCTGGTGGACGCGGCCGAGGGACCGATGCCGCAGACCAAGTTCGTGACCTCCAAGGCGCTGGCGCTGGGGCTGAGGCCCATCGTGGTGCTGAACAAGGTCGACAAGCCCGATGCCGAGCCCGGCCGGGCGCTTGACGAGGTGTTCGACCTGTTTGCCAATCTCGATGCCAGCGAGGACCAGCTCGACTTTCCGCATCTCTACGCCTCGGGCCGCTCGGGCTGGGCCGATGCCGAGCTTGACGGGCCGCGCAAGGATCTGCACGCGCTGTTCGAGCTGATCGTGAACCACGTCCCCGCCCCCGCCCAGCTTGCGCGCCAGGACGAGGACTTCTCCATGCTCGCCACCACCCTTGGCGCCGACCCCTTCGTGGGCCGCATCCTGACCGGCCGGGTCGAGAGCGGCCGCCTCAGGGTGGGCGCCACCGTGCAGGCGCTCTCGCGCGCGGGCCAGAAGATCGAGCAGTTTCGCGTAACCCGCATCCAGGCCTTTCGCGGCCTTTCCGAGCAGGATATCGACGAGGCGCTCGCCGGCGATATCGTGACGCTCGCCGGGATGTCCGAGGCCACCGTCTCCGACACCATCTGCGCGCTTGCGGTCGATACCCCCCTGCCCGCGCAACCCATTGATCCACCGACGATTTCCGTGACCTTCGGCATCAATGACAGCCCGCTTGCGGGCCGCGACGGCAAGAAGGTGCAGAGCCGCGTGATCCGCGAGCGCCTCTTGCGCGAGGCCGAATCCAACGTTGCCATCCGGGTGAGCGAGACGCCCGGGGGCGAGGCTTTCGAAGTCGCGGGCCGGGGCGAATTGCAGATGGGGGTGCTGATCGAGAACATGCGCCGCGAGGGCTTCGAACTTTCGATCTCGCGCCCGCAGGTGCTGATGCGCGAGGAAGGCGACCGGAAGCTCGAGCCGATCGAGGAAGTGACCATCGACGTGGATGACGACTATGCCGGCGCGGTGATCGAAAAGATCACCGGCGCGCGGCGCGGCGAGATGACCGAGATGCGCCCGGCCGGCGCCGGCAAGACCCGGATCGTCGCACTCGTCCCCTCGCGCGGGCTCATCGGCTATCACGGCGAGTTTCTCACCGATACCCGCGGCACCGGGGTGCTGAACCGCGTCTTTCACGGCTGGGCGCCCTGGAAGGGGCCGATCCCGGGCCGGCGCGCGGGCGTGCTGGTCTCGATCGAAAACGGCACTTCGGTGGCCTATGCGCTGTGGAATCTGGAAGAGCGCGGCAAGCTCTTCATCGGCCCGCAGGAGCCGGTCTATCAGGGCATGATCATCGGCGAACACGCGCGCGAAAACGACCTCGAGGTGAACCCGCTCAAGGGCAAGAAGCTCACCAATATCCGCGCCGCGGGCTCCGACGAGGCGGTGCGCCTGACCCCGCCGGTGCGCATGAGCCTCGAGCAGGCCATCGCCTATATCAACGACGACGAGCTGGTCGAGGTCACCCCCAACGCGATTCGCCTGCGCAAGCGTCACCTGGACCCGCATGAGCGCAAACGCGCCGCCCGCAGCGCCTCATAGGGAGATCCGGGGCGTTTCTGGCATAAGCAAATGCTTAAATCGCCGGATTTGCGCATTTCTCCAATGGCCTGACCGCTCCTTTCACCCCAGATCGGCCGGGAGCCAGCGATCCCGCTGTGCCGTAACTCGACTGAAACGAAAGGGACGACCCATGAACAAATACACGCTCGCCTTCGCTGCTTTTCTGACCGCTACCGGGGCCGCACTCGCCCATGGCGACGAACCGCAGCTGCGCGACCCGGCGACCGGCGAAACCATGCCGATCTCGGAATATGACATGAGCGCCATGAGCCAGGAGCAGATCCAGCGCATGATCGAACAGATGCTCTCGAAGGGCCTGAGCATGGAAGACATCCAGGAAATGATGTCCGAGCACCCGGAAATGCAGCAGATGCAGGCCCCCATGCAGGAAATGATGCAGACTGGCGCCGGCATGGGTGGCGGCGCCGGCATGGGCGGCGGCGCCGGCATGGGTGGCGGCGCCGGCATGGGCGGCGGCGCCGGCATGGGCGGTGGCACCGGCATGGACGGTGGCACCGGCATGGACGGTGGCACCGGCATGGACGGTGGCATGGACGGCAACTGAGCCCTGGGATACCCTGCCACGCGGATGCGAGACGCATCCGCATCGACACAACGTCGCGCGAGCCCCTCGCGCGGCGTTCTCACCGTGCCGCCCCGCCCCGTCGGCGCCAAGGAGAAGGATCACGACCATGAAATCACGGCTTTTGCAACTCGCCCTCCTGTCTGCCCTGACGCTCGGAGCGCCCCCGGCGCGGGCCGAAACCGATTTCACCACGCCAGCCGTCACCCGCCTCGAGCAGGAAGGTTTCGTCATCACCCAGATCAAGCACACATGGCTCGGGCGGATCCTGATCGTGTCGCAAAACGGCACCTACCTGCGCGAAGTGGTAATCAACCCCCATACCGGCGAAATTCTGCGCGACAAGCTTTTCTCCATGGATGGCAGCCCGGCAATGCCGATGTCCGGCATGGGCGAGAGCATGGGCGGCGAAGGCGGCATGGGCGAAGAC
>JALWTH010000340.1 GCA_027082975.1 Paracoccaceae bacterium
GATCAGGGTTTCCCCCATTGTCCAAGATTCCCCACTGCTGCCTCCCGTAGGAGTCTGGGCCGTGTCTCAGTCCCAGTGTGGCTGATCATCCTCTCAAACCAGCTATAGATCGTCGGCTTGGTAGGCCGTTACCCCACCAACTACCTAATCTAACGCGGGCCGATCCTTCACCGATAAATCTTTCCCCCGAAGGGCGTATACGGTATTACTCCACGTTTCCATGGTCTATTCCGTAGTGAAGGGCACGTTCCCACGCGTTACTCACCCGTCCGCCGCTCCTCACCGAAGTGAAGCGCTCGACTTGCATGTGTTAAGCCTGCCGCCAGCGTTCGTTCTGAGCCAGGATCAAACTCTCAAGTTGAAAGCCGGTTACCCGGCTATCCTTGACGTTCGAACCTCTGCACATCATCCTGACCGGCTTCGGCCAGGATAGTCTCTGCTTGGTGTTTCTGGTTCCATCGGAAACCGGAAACCGCCAAGCAGTGAAGCTGACACTGGATCATCGGCCTGAGCCTACCAGCGCGATATGCAGATGTCGATCCATCGCATGGACCAAACCGCCCACATATCTCTTCAGTAACCAGCAATTTCAAAGAGCGTGAAGACAAAACAAACTGAGATGCGCCCTGACTTTTCCGGCGCGCCCCGCCTGTATCACCTTCTGTTTTCTCGCGTCGCGTTGCCTTCCGCCTGCGTTTCCGCTGCCGTCCGGCCCGTTTTCCGCCCCGGCGGTGCATCTCAGCGCCGCCGGTGAGGGGGTATTTAGGCCTCCCGATCCGAACCCGCAAGCCCTTTTTTTCACAAAAGGCCACTTTTTTCGAATAGCCCGGTTTTTCCCGGAAAATCGCAGGTTTGGAGCAATTTCCTTGCTCTGAAACGCCCCGGATTTTGAACAAACTTTGCAGCGCTCCGGGCGCGGCGGCGGCTTTGGCGCCAGAATCGCCGCGAGTCGGGCCGACTCGGGTGGGAATCGCGGAGAATCAGGAGAATCACTCGCCCCGATCACGCCCGAATCCGAGCGCCCCGGTCAGGCGCGTGCGAATCCTCGTCTTCAGGCGGCGTTTGCGCTCGGCGCGGTCGGCATTGGCAAGGCCGCGCAGCCGATGCGCCTCGGCCAGCATTGCCTGACGCAGTTCCGGCACGAGGACCGGGCGGCGGGCGGGATATTGCAGCAGGTCCAGGCTGGGGCTGGTATTGGCTTCGATGAAGACCGGGCCTTCGGGCCCGAGCGCCACATCCCAGCCGACCAGGGGCAGGCCGCTGAGCAGCCCCGCGGCCTGGGTGACGCGCCGGGTCAGGCGCGGCCAGTGCGGCAGGGTGATGCCGGTGAGCGGCGCGCCGGTATCGGGGTGGCGCTCAAGCCAGCCGGCCGCCGGGCCGAGCCCGTCGCGCAGCCGGCCGATGCGCCCGCTGTCGGGGTCGATCTCGGCCAGCAGGCCGCCGCGCCAGAGATTGTCCGCGGGCATATGGGCGCGCGGGATCTTCCACACCGCCCCGATCACCCGCGCCTCGGCACCGGCAAGGAAGGTCACGATGCGCACGCAGCCCACGGTCCTGCCGATCGCCGCTTCCAGTGCCGGATGCTGGCGGATGCGCGTCTGAAACAGGTAGCCCCAGCGGTAATGCTTCGGCGCGATCATGTCGAGCGCCTCGGACAGGGCCACGCTCTGGCCGGTGACCAGGCGCAGGCGGTCGCTTTGGGCATCGTAGCCGTCGAGCGACAAGATGTCGGTGCTGTTCTGCCCCGAGAGCGGCTTGCCGAACAGCGGATAGCGCGCCTCTTCGCGCAGGAAGCGGCCGATGGCCTGCTTGTGGCCGAGCGAGCGGACCGGCGGGGGCAGGTGCTTGGCGCCGAAGATGGCCTGGATCGGCGGCACGGCGAAGCCAAGCCCGCGCAGGGCGGCGTCAAACAGCAGCTTGTCGGCGACCAGCCCGCGCTTGTGCGGCTGGAAATTGATCCGCCGGGCGAATTCCGCCGCCTCGCGGGTGCCGACATACCCTTCGGGCACCTTGTCGTGGCGGTGCAGGTCGAGCGCCATGAATTCGGACAGGAGCATCTTGTGCCCGTCGCGGGGCCTGTAGGCGGCATAGGCCCTGAGCAGCCGGGCGCGGCTCATGCCGTCTTCGGCCTTGATCCGGCGGAAGCCGGCTGCCAGCGTGTCCGGGTTTTCCTCCATGCGCCGAGCATGGCCCGGCGGGGGGCGCAAAGGCAAGGCTGGCCTTGCCGGAAAGGATCAGGAGGCGCCCGGCGCGAAACGCGCCCGCCACTTCGCCAGGGGCAGGCGGAAGGCGAGCAGCAGCAGCACCCCGGCGAGCCAGGCCAGCGCCTCGGGGCGCCAGACCTTGCCGACCATGACGTAATGCACGCCCGCCAGCGCCAGCGCCGGATAGGTGAGCCGGTGCAGGGCGCGCCAGCGCGCCGCGCCGAGACGGCGTAGGGAGAGGCCATTGGAGGTCGCCGCCAGCGGCAGCATCAGCACAAAGGCCCCCATGCCGATGGTGATATAGGGGCGCTTGAGGATATCGGCCCAGATCTGGCTCGCGATCTGCACGTCCAGCAGAAGCCAGACCAGCAGATGCAGGAAGATATAGGCAAAGCCGATCAGGCTGATCGCCCGGCGAAAGCGGATCAGGCTGACCCCGGTGAACCGGCGCAGGGGGGTAATGGCGAGCGAGGCCACCAGCACCTGCAGGCCCAGCTTGCCGATCCTGAGCTCCAGCCCCTTGACCGGATCGGCGCCCAGGCCCCCGCTCACCGCCTGCCAGAACAGCCAGGCCGGCGGCAGGACGGCAACCAGATAGAACAGCCAGGCCGGCAGGCGGCGCAGGGCGGCGTTGATATGCTGCGCGGGGGACATGGCCGCCTCAGAAATACTTCGCGAGGTCCATGCCCTTGTAAAGATCGGCAACCCATTCGCCATAGCCGTTGAACATCAGCGTTTCCTGACGCCGCGAAAACAGCCCGCCGCCGATCCGCCGCTCGGTGGCCTGCGACCAGCGCGGGTGGTCCACCTGCGGATTGACATTGGAGTAGAAGCCGTATTCGCGCGGGTTCTGCATGTTCCAGGTCGTTGGCGGCTGCTTGTCCGTCAGGCTGATGCGCACGATCGACTTGATCGACTTGAAGCCGTATTTCCACGGCACCACCAGGCGCAGGGGCGCGCCGTTCTGATTGGGCAGCACCTCGCCATAAAGCCCGGTGGCGATCAGGGTCAGCGGGTTCATGGCCTCGTCCAGCCGGAGGCCCTCGCGATAGGGCCAGTCGAGCAGGCGGCGCTTCTGGCCCGGCATCTCCTCGGGCCGCACGAGGGTCTCGAAATAGACATATTTCGCACCCGACTGCACGCCGACCTTTTCGAGCAGCTGGCTGAGCTGAAAGCCGTTCCACGGCACTACCATCGACCAGGCTTCGACGCAACGGAACCGGTAAATGCGCTCTTCTATATCCATGCCCTTGAGCAGGTCGGCGAGGTCGTAAGTGCCCGGGCGCTCCACCAGCCCGTCGATCCTGACCGACCAGGGATCGGTGGTCAGCGCCCCGGCATAACGCGCGGGGTCGCTCTTGGAAGTGCCGAATTCGTAGAAATTGTTGTAGCTGGTGATGTCTTCGAGCGTGTTGGGAGCGAGGTCGGTATCGTAGGGACTGGCGGCGAGGGCCGGCCCGGCAATCGCGCCCAGCGCCGCGCCACCGGCCGCCGCCATGATCTGGCGCCGGTTCAGGTAATCGGCTTTGGGCGTCACGTCGGAATATTTCAGATCGCTTCTGAATGCCATGTCATCGGTCTCCTCGCATCTCTCAACCATGACATATCGGTCCTGTGGTGTAGCTACAAAGCACAACTATTCACGAACGTGTAGGCATTTTGTAATGTTTCCGGTTTTCCGGTTTTCCGGTTTTCCGGTTTTCCGGTTTTCCGGTTTTCCGGTTTTCCGGTTTTCCGGTTTTCCGGTTTTCCGGTTTTCCGGTTTTCCGGTGAAAGCCGGAATCCGGATCGAAAACCCTGTCAAGCACAAACGACCCCTGCCTGCCACACAAGTCCCGCCCGTCCCCGGAAAGGCAAGCCTTTCAGCCTGCACCGCCAGCGATATACTATAGCTATATCAATAGATTAGGCTTAGAACCCCTCTTTGCGCGCAGCCCGACCCATTGAGCAGAAACAGGGGGCGCGCCATGGGAGAGGCTTGCCTGCACCGCGGTGTTTTCGCCAGACTTGTGCCCTGGCCACCGGCGCCGACCTTTCACAGAAAAACGGAAAGTCCTTCAGGCGAGCGATATTGCTTCCCGCCACAAACCAGGGTTCAGCCTGGGTCATTCTCCCGTAACAATTCACCATTCTGCGGCGCAATGATATCATTCATCGGGACAGAATATCCATCCGGCTGCACGATGCGCACATGGTGCCGACGCATCTGGCGGGGCTCGGCGACGCCGACCGAATGGGCGATGGTCTCGACCTCGTGGGCGAGGTTTCTGGCATAGGCGGCGACGCTCTTGCAGCGGTCTTCGGGTACCAGCCCCTTCTGCAGGCGCGCGTCGTGGGTGGTGATGCCGGTGGGGCAGGTATTGCGGTTGCATTTCAGCGCCTGGATGCAGCCCAGCGCGAACATGAATCCGCGCGCGGTGACGGTGAAGTCGGCCCCCGCGCAGAGCGCCCAGGCGACATCGCCCGGATTGACCATCTTGCCCGAAGCAATCAGGCGGATGCGCTCGCGCAGCCCGGCCGCGTCGCGCAGATCGGCGATCATCGGCAGGGCCTCGCGGATCGGCATCCCCACCAGGTCGATGAGCGGCATCGGCGCAGCGCCGGTCCCGCCCTCGCCGCCGTCGATGGTGATGAAGTCCGGCGCCCGCTCCTCTCCGCCTTCGCGGATCATCGCGAAAAGCTCCTCGAACGGCGCGCGCGCCCCGGCCACGGTCTTGAAGCCCACGGGCTTGCCGGTCACTTCACGGATATGGGCGATCAGGTCCAGCAGGTCGCCCCATCCGTCCACCTCTTCGTGGCGGTTGGGCGAGATGCTGGCCTCGCCCTCGGGGATGCCGCGGATGGCGGCGATCTCGGCGGTGACCTTGGCCGCGGGCAGGATGCCGCCCTTGCCCGGCTTGGCCCCCTGCGCCAGCTTCACCTCGAACATCTTCACCTGCTCATGGGCGGCGATCTCGCGCAGCCTGTCGTCCGAGAGCTTCCCGTCCGGCCCGCGCACGCCGTATTTGGCGGTGCCGATCTGAAACACGATATCGGCGCCGCCTTCGAGGTGGTAAGGCGACAGCCCGCCCTCGCCGGTATTGAGCCAGATACCCGCCTCGCGCGCCCCCATCGACAGCGCCCGCACCGCCGGGCGGCTGAGCGCGCCGAAGCTCATGCCGGAGATATTGACGATCGAGCGCGCCTCATATGGCGCGCGCGCATGGGGGCCGATGGTCAGGGGCCGGGTCCGGGCGTATTGGTCGTGCAGAGGCGGAAAGGCGGCATTGACGAAGATCGGCGTGCCGGGGACGCTCAGATTGCGGGTCGAGCCGAAGGCGACCGTGTTGCCCTTGTCCGCCCCTGCCCGCGCGATCCAGTCGCGCTGGGCGCGGTTGAAGGGCAGCTCCTCGCGATCCATGGCAAAGAAATACTGGCGGAAGAACTCCCCCAGCGTGGTGAACAGCCCGCGAAAACGCCCGATCACCGGGTAATTGCGCCGCACCGCATCATGGGTCTGCAGCCGGTCGAGGACGAACAGGACCGCGAGCGCCGCCAGTATCAGGCCGATCGCCATGACCAGCGCGAGGGACAGGTATTCGAGCGCCCAGATCATCAGGCTTCCTCCCGGCAATGCGCCTGTTCAGGCCGCCTTTCCCGACCTGGCCCTGCGCGTTTTCGGCCTTGCCTTTGACACCGTTGCGGGCAGCAGGAGATGGTTCTTGTTCAGCCGGTAGCGCTGCACCGTATCGGCGATCTCGTAGCCCGCATCCGCGGCCCATTGCCGGAAGGCGGTTTCGTTCTCGTTATCGACCTCCACCAGCAGCGCGGGACGGTGCGCGGCGATGGTCGCTTCCAGCCCCGCCAGCACCGGCATTTCCATGCCCTCCACGTCGATCTTGATCAGCGCCGGGCGCTCGCCCTCCAGCAGGGTATCGCCGCGAAACACCCTGAGCCTGCCTTCCCCCGGCAGCATCCTGGCGCCGCCCAGATTGCGCTTGCGCTTCTCCATGGCAAAGCCGCCCTCCTCCCTGTCCGCAAGCCCCACGCCCAGGCGCGAGAGGTCGATCACCTCCTCGAGCCGGTTGACCAGCACGTTCTGCACCAGCAGGCGAAAGGCGCGCGGGTTGGGCTCGAAGGGGATCACCCTGCCCGCCCCGAGAAACAGCGCCGCATAGAGCGAGTGATTGCCCACATTGGCGCCGATATCGACAAAGGTGCCCCCCTCGGGGAAATGCGCCTTGAGCTTGCCCAGCTCCCTGCCCTCGTAGAACTGCCCGCGCCGGTGGTTGCGCTGGATCGGGTCGTTTTCCATGTCGGTGCAGAAGATCACCCGGCGGTCACTGATCCGCGCATGGGTCAGCTCCAGCTTCGCCGACTGCACCGGACGGCCCAGCCGCAGGCGTTTGAGGATCTTTTCGATACGCGGGATCATGCTCGCCTCCCCTTTTTGTTGGAACCACAATGCCGGGAAAGCGGCGGTGAAACAAGGGCGGTCAGTTCAGAAAGCCCGGGGCGAGGAAATGGAAGCCATAGCCCACGATCAGCGCCGGCAGGCTGGTGTAGATGGTGGCGATCAGGGCCGCGCGCGGGTTGAGCGCGATGGCGGGAAAGAGCGCGTCGCCGTCATTGGAAATCGCATTGGCGATCAGGGCCGAGAAGGGCACGATGCCGTTGAGGTAGAGCGTCGCCACCAGGATCTGCGGCCCGCAGCCGGGGATGAAGCCGATCAGCGTGCCGATGAGCGGCATGGCGATGGCCACGGTGGCAAACATCGCCGCGAGGTCGAGGCCCGAGAAGGCCTCCACATAGCCATAGGCGAGATAGGCGCCCAGCACCCAGATGGTGATGAAGGCGGTTTCCTCGACTGCGCGCGAGAGCGGTGAATCCTCGGGGTTCGACACCGCCTGCATGGGCGAAAACAGCCACACCGCCAGGATCAGAGCCATGCCGGCGAGCCCCACCGCCATGCCCAGCGCGGCGAGCGCCGGGCCGGGCGTGACCTGAAAGGCATCCATGAGCCCCAGCGCAAGGCCCGGCGCGGCGATGGCGGCAAACAGCCAGTCGCGCCGGCGGATGCGGCCGATCCGCGGGCCAAGCTCGCAGGTGGCGCCGGCGCGCCCGGGGATATGGGTCTTGTGAAAGCGGTCCACCACCAGCCCGGTGACGATCCCGGCCACCAGCGACAGCGGCAGGATCACCCCGGCAGCCAGCGGCCTGGTGGCGATCAGCAGAAAGGCAGCGTCACCCATGGTGCCGGTAAGCGCCGCGACCAGCGCGCCGAGGCTGACATTGCCCGCCGAATAGGCCGAGGTGACGACAATCGCCCCCGCACAGCCCGGCGACATGCCCAGCAGCGCGGCGATCGGGATCTGCGCGCGCTTGCGGCGCTTGAGATAGGCGCCGAGGTCGAAGCCGAACAGCCGCTCGCCGCCATAGACCAGCATCAGCGTGGCAAAGACAAAGACCGCCACCCCCACATAGGCATCGCGCATCAGGCTGCGGGTGATCTCGCCCACCGCGCCGGGCCAGAGCGCCAGCCCGGCCAGCAGCGCCACGATGGCGGCGCGCAGCGGGTGGGGCCAGGCGGTCGCGCCGGCGGGAGAAAGGCTGATCTGGGTCATGGGCGGTATCGCGATTCTTACCCGAGTGTTATGCTCAGGTATCAAGTAGGAAAAATGAGAATCATTTGCAAGTAAAACAGTCAGGTATTGCCGCGACAAAAACGCCCCGCCGAACGGGTCGGCGGGGCGGGTTTCTTCGGGCGATACGGTACGGGCGCCTGTGCCGTTATTCGGCGGCCTCTCCGGCCTCTTCGGCGATCTCTGCCTCGCGGCGGCTGGAAATCAGCAGCCGCCCCTCGCCCGCGCCGATCATCACCGTATCGCCGTCCATGATCTCGCCCGCAAGGATCAGCTCGGCAAGCTCATCCTGCAGCTCGTGCTGGATCACGCGCTTGAGCGGACGTGCGCCGAAGACCGGGTCATAGCCCTTGTCCGCGAGCCAGGCCCGGGCGGCATCGTCCACTTCCAGCGTGATGTTGCGCTTGGCGAGGCGTTTGGCCAGGAGGCCAAGCTGGATATCGACGATCCCGGCCATGTCTTCGCGCGTCAGCCGGTCGAAGATGATGATCTCATCCAGACGGTTGAGGAATTCGGGGCGGAAATGCGCCCGCACCGCCTCCATCACCTCGGCCTTGGCGGCAGAGCTGTCCTCGCCCTCGGGCAGGGCGCTCAGCGCCTGGCTGCCAAGGTTCGAGGTCAGGATGATCAGGGTCTGCTTGAAATCGACCGTGCGGCCCTGGCCATCGGTCAGCACCCCGTCATCGAGCACCTGCAAGAGCACGTTGAACACGTCCGGGTGGGCCTTTTCGACCTCGTCGAACAGGATCACCTGGTAGGGCCTGCGCCGCACCGCCTCGGTCAGCACGCCGCCCTCGTCATAGCCCACATAGCCCGGCGGGGCACCGATCAGGCGGGCGACCGAGTGCTTCTCCATGAATTCCGACATGTCGATGCGCACCATGGCGTTGTCGTCGTCAAACAGATACTCGGCCACGGCCTTGGTCAGCTCGGTCTTGCCCACGCCGGTGGGACCGAGGAACAGGAAGCTGCCCAGCGGGCGGTTCTCGTCATTGAGCCCGGCGCGCGCCCGGCGCACGGCGTTGGATACCGCCTGGATCGCCTGCTCCTGGCCGATCACCCGCTTGCCAAGCTCCTCTTCCATCTTCAGGAGCTTCTCGCGCTCGCCTTCGAGCAGCTTGCTGGTGGGGATCCCGGTCCAGCGCTCGATCACCCGGGCGATGTCCTCGGCCTTGACGGCCTCTTCCACCATCACGTCATCCTCGGCCGCCTCGGCCTCGGCCAGCTTGCGCTCAAGCTCGGGGATAACCCCGTAGGAAAGCTCGCCGGCGCGCTGCAGGTTGCCGTCGCGCTTGGCGATTTCCAGCTCGGCGCGGGCCTGGTCGAGCTGCTCCTTGAGCTGGCGCACCTGGTCGAGCTTGGAGCGCTCGGCCTGCCATTTGGCGGTCAGGGTCGCGCTTTCTTCCTGGAGCTTGGCAAGCTCCTTCTCGAGCTTCTCCAGCCGGTCCTTCGAAGCCTTGTCGGTCTCCTTCTTCAGCGCCTCGGCCTCGATCTGAAGCTGGAGGATCTGCCGGTCGAGCCGGTCAAGCTCCTCGGGCTTGCTGTCCACCGCCATGCGCAGGCGGCTGGCGGCCTCGTCCATCAGGTCGATCGCCTTGTCGGGCAGGAAGCGGTCGGTGATGTAGCGATGGCTGAGCGTTGCCGCTGCCACCAGCGCCGAATCGCTGATCCGCACCCCGTGGTGCATCTCGTACTTTTCCTTGATGCCCCGCAGGATCGAGATGGTGTCCTCGACCGTCGGTTCCTCGACCATGATCGGCTGGAACCGCCGTGCAAGGGCGGCGTCCTTCTCCACATGCTTGCGGTATTCGTCCAGCGTGGTGGCGCCGATCGCGTGCAGCTCGCCGCGCGCCAGAGCGGGCTTGATCAGGTTGGCCGCATCCATGGCGCCATCGCCCTTGCCTGCGCCCACCAGCATGTGCATCTCGTCGATGAACAGGATGATCTCGCCCGCCGCGGCGGTGATCTCGCTCAGGATCGCCTTCAGCCGCTCCTCGAACTCGCCGCGATACTTGGCGCCGGCCACCAGCGCGCCCATGTCGAGCGCGAGCAGCTTCTTGCCCTGCAGTCGCTCGGGCACGTCGCCATTGACAATGCGCAGGGCGAGGCCCTCGGCAATCGCGGTCTTGCCCACGCCGGGCTCGCCGATCAGCACCGGGTTGTTCTTGGTGCGGCGGCTGAGCACCTGCATGGCGCGGCGGATCTCCTCGTCGCGGCCGATGATCGGGTCGATCTTGCCCTCGGCGGCGCGCTCGGTGAGGTCGAGCGTGTATTTCTTCAGCGCTTCATAGCTGTCTTCGGCGCTGGCGCTGTCGGCGGTGCGGCCCTGGCGCACCTCGTTGATCGCCGCATTGAGCTTCTGCGCGGTGACGGCGCCGGCATCGAGCGCGTCCTTGGCCTTTGAGGGAATGACGGCCAGCGCGGTCAGCAGCCGCTCCACCGGCACGAAGCTGTCGCCGGCCTTTTTGGCCAGCTTCTCGGCCTCGTCGAGCACCTTGCCGGTGGCGCTGTCCATATAGACCTGCCCGGCATCGCCCGACACTTTCGGCAGCTTCTCCAGCGCCGCGTCCACCGCCTCGCGCACCCGCTCGGGGGAGCCGCCGGCCTTGCGGATCAGGTTCGCGGCCATGCCCTCTTCGTCATCCATCAACGCCTTGAGCAGATGCTCGGGGGTCAGCCGCTGGTGGCTTTCGCGCATGGCGATGGTCTGGGCGGCCTGAAGGAAGCCGCGAGAGCGTTCGGTGAACTTCTCCAGATTCATGATTTTCTCCTTTTCCAAGCGCCCGCTCGAGCCTGCCCGCCCTGCGGCACAGGCTCCCGGGCCTCGCTATGGATGTGGGGATTGCGCCCGGGAGTCTCAAGACCCGCAAGGCGTGATTCCGTTAAGCGACACTTAACCATTTTCTGCCAAAATCGAGCCGGGGTGAGGTCGTATCGAGAGGATCGACCCATGAAAGTGAACAAGATCGACCTGAGTGAGCCGCGCTACGAGCCGGACACCTCGCTGCACAAGGCCACCGTCACGCTCAATGTTACCGGCGCTTCGGGTGTGCCCTTCGAGCTGAGCTTTTCCTGCGAAACCACCCAGCCGGAGGATTGCCCCTCGACCCTGGTGCTCTACGGGCTGATCAAGCACGCGATGCAACAGGCGCAGATCCTGCCGGCCTTTCGCGGCGCCGACAGCGAGCTGCAGCTGGACCTCGAGCAGGTGACCATCGCCGCCGCTTGACCCGGGCAGCGCTTGCGGCGAAAAGGGCGCGTATCCGAGAGGAGCGCCCCATGCCCGATGACCGCCTGATCGTTGCTCTTGACGTCCCCGATGCCCTGGCCGGGCTGAAGCTGGCCGAGCGGCTGGGCGATGCGGTGTCGTTTTACAAGATCGGGCTCGGCATGCTCACCGGCGGCGGGCTGGCGCTCGCGCGCGAGCTGAAGGACGAGGCCGGCAAGCGCATCTTTCTCGACCTGAAGCTGTTTGACATCGCCAATACGGTCGAAGCCGCGGTGCGCGGACTGGCGGCGCAGCATCTCGATTTCCTCACCGTGCATGGCGATCCGCATGTGGTGCGCGCGGCGACCGAGGGAAAGGGTGGATCGGAGATGAAGATCCTCGCCGTGACCATCCTCACCTCGCTGGATCGTACCGATCTCGATGCCGGGCTGATGCGCCCGGGCGATGTGGCCGATCTGGTGGTGGAGCGCGCGGGCCGGGCCTTTGCCGCCGGGGCCGACGGGGTGATCGCCAGCCCGCTCGAAGCCGCCGCCATCCGCGCCCTGCCGGAAGCGCGCGGCAAGCTGATCGTCACCCCCGGCGTGCGGCCTGCAGGCGCCGCGCTGGGCGACCAGAAGCGGGTGATGACCCCGGCCGAGGCCATCGCCGCCGGGGCCGATCACATCGTCGTCGGCCGTCCGATCACCCGCGCCGAAGACCCCCGCAAGGCCGCGCGGGAGATCGCCGCCAGCCTTTGAGAGGCGAGCGCGGCACCGGCGCCATTCTCAAGACCGCAGGCGGTATCGCGCTTCCGGGACATGCCCCCCCAAT
>JALWTH010000341.1 GCA_027082975.1 Paracoccaceae bacterium
ATTATAGACGAACAGCCGCCGGGAAGTCTCCCCCCCGGCGGCGCTGTCGGCCTCTGCCGGCCCCATGATCAGGGCGCGGGCGCCACGCCCGCGGCCAGGGCCTGGGCCGCCCGGGCGCCGGAAATGCCGCTGGTGAGGGCGGTCAGCACCTTGGTCCACTGGACATAGGGCGCTTCGGTCACATAGACCGTATCTTGGTCGCGGATCAGGAAGTCGCGCGCCATGAACATGCCGTTGGGCGCGGTCAGGTTCAGCACATAGATCATCCGCTGGGCGCCCTGCAGGTCGTTGCGACCGAGCACGGCATTGGCGATCTCGGCCGGCTCGTTGCGAAACACGAAGACCCCGGTCGGGTCCGAGGCCGAGGAGACCAGCCCGCCGACCTGGGCCAGGGCCTCGATGGCGGAGATGTTCTTGGTATCGAACTTGATCCGGCTCTGCGCCCCGGTCGCCCCCAGCACCGTATAGGTGCGGCTGTCGGGCTCGACCATGATGCGGTCGCCGGCGCGCAGCGCGATGTCGGTGCGCGGGTTGTCGAACAGGTCCGAATACCAGATCGCGCCGGTTCTGGCGCCGCGCACCACATGCACCCGCGCCACTTCCGGCAGGATGGTGACGCCGCCGGCCTTGGCCAGCATCGCGCTCAGGGTGCGGGTCGGCCGCTCGATCGGGTAGACTCCCTGGCCCGCCACCGCCCCGGTAACCGAGACCGTGGCCCCGTCGCCGGCCAGGCGCTGGACCATGACCTGGGGGTCGGGGGTCTGGCTTTCGAGCTTTTCGGTGATGATGCGACGCACCGTCTCGGGATTGTTGCCGGCGGCGTGGATGCGCCCGGCATAGGGGATGAAGATGAAGCCCGCCCCGTCCACCTGCACTTCGGTGAGCGTTGCCGGGGCGCCGGCGGTGGTGAGGATGCCGTCCTCGACATTTTCCCAGATGGTGATGCCCAGCGTGTCGCCGGGGCGGATCGTGTCCGAGCCGAGCACGCCTGCCCTGAGGAAGCTGTCGTCGAAGCCCTGCGAGGAGATGACCGCGGTGGCCCGGGTCACCCGGTCATTGACCGACACGACGAAGGCGTCGCCCTGCTCCTGCACCGAGCCGCTGAAGATCTGGCGCTTGTTGGGGCCGAGCTGGGGCAGGCCGCAGGCGGCCAGCGTGCCGGCAAGGCCAAAGAGCGCCGCCCGGCGCCCCCACAGGGTTTTCTCGGAAGTCACTGCTCTGCTCCTCGTCCTCGACTCTGCCTCAAGAGCGCGCCTTTGCGGCGCTTGTTCGTTGCGCTTGCCGCGCTTGCTTGTTTGCGCTTGCCGCGCTTGTTTCTCACACCCACCTTGGCGGGCTCTTGCTCCCAGCCGGCCGCTTGTGGCGCGGATTCATGCTGGCTTTTGCGCATCCTAGACGGGTTGTTGCAAAAAATCCAGCCTGATGTTGACCCGCTCAGGTGACCAGCCGCAGATGTTGCCGTGGCGCCGCGGTGCCGCTTTTCAGGGCGTCATAGGGGTCTTCGGCGATCAGCATCATGTCCACCACCTGGCGCAGCAGGCGGCGGCGTCCGCGCGCGGAGTAGAAGCCGCCGGCGACCTGCGAGGTCTCGAGCAGGTAGTGGCGGTAGTCGCGATAGGCGCGGCTGTCGGGGCGCTCGGGGCGGGCGAAGAAATCGGGCAGGCTCTGGGTCGAGACGAATTCGGGCTTGGCATAGACCGCATCGCCGAAGACCTTGACCGGCAGGCCGCGCCAGAGCGCCTGCTGGGCGGCGGTGGAGTTGACCGTGACTGCGGAGCGGGCGTGGTCGAGCAGGCGGGCGAGCTTGCCGCCGGGCACGTAATGCACCCGGTCCGCGACCCCGTGGCGCCTGGCCATGCAGGCGATTTCGCGCTCCAGGTTGACCCGGCCATCCTCGAGCGGGTGGGCCTTGAACACCAGGTGGTGGTGCGGCGCCGCCCCGGCGGCGAAGCCCTCGATCACCAGGGCCAGGAAATCGGCCATGCTGTCAAAGGGCGAGTGCATCTGAAACGAGCTGTCATGCTCCAGCTGCAGCAGCACCAGGTGGTAGGGAAAGCCCCCGTTGCGGATCCGCCAGGAGGCCCGCGCCCGCCGCCCGGCGCGCACCGGCATGAACAGCAGGCGCTTGAGATACAGGGCGAATTCCCGTGACACCGGGCGGTCCCGGTGGGGGCGGAAATGCCGGTAGCCCTGATTGCGAAACATCACGAACCAGTGATACAGCGCCCCGTAGAAGACATGCTCGCGCATGTCGCCCCAGCGCGCCGGGGCCTCGGGCAGGTTCGGCTCCGCATCCTGCAGCGCCCGGCGCATCTCGGCCACGCTCATCTGCATCAGGCGCGAATTGCCGTTCGAGCCGTCGCGCTCGTAGGTCACCCAGTAGGGGCGCAGATAGCCCTCCTCGAAGACATGCACCCGCAGGCCGCGCGCCCGCGCCGCGGCGATCGCCCGGGCGTGGATCGGCCGCGTGTCGCCATAGAGCACCAGGTCGGTAATCGCCTTTTCGCGCAGGAGCGCCTCGATGCGTGCGGGCCATTGATCGGCCGGCTCGCGAAAGGGGATATAGCTCGCCCGGTCGCGCCAGAAGGCCTGGTCGCCGCGGTTGAAGCCGACCCGCCAGACGCGCGCCCCGGAAGCGCGCAGCATCTGCCCCAGCTGCCAGAAGAACGGCCCGTGCGGCCCCTGCAGGAACAGGACGTTCCGGCCCTTGCCGGTAACGTGTCGGATATCTGCTCTCATCTTGTTCCCATTACCCTCATTACCCGGGCCGTCCACGGCCCCCTCACGATACGGATACGCTACCCCGATATCCTTTCTAAAAGGTGTTTGCGGCCATTTTGTGGCGGTTTTGCAGGCATGACAAGCGCCGTCACCGCCACAGTCCCGCCGTCCCCGAAGCGCCCCGGAGGAGCAATGCGGGGCGCTTCGGGGGCGGCGTGCAGGCGCGATTTGTCGGTCGACGCGAGCAGTGGTGTCGGGCGTGGCGCACCCTCCCGGACACCTGCACGTGCGAGGACTACCGCTTCAGCTC
>JALWTH010000342.1 GCA_027082975.1 Paracoccaceae bacterium
GGGCTGGGCGGAGCCGGGGGCGGTTTTCGTCGGAAATCGCTTCGGTCGCCGGGGCGCAAGCCCGGCGAAATCCCTGCCCAGCGTGCCCGGGAGGGGGTTATTGACAGCGCTCCGGGAACATGGCCGCGAGCCCCTCGGGGCTGGCCTCGGCCACGCCGCGCTCGGTGATCAGCCCGGTGACCAGGTGGCGCGGGGTGACGTCGAAGGCCGGGTTGCCGCCCGGCGTGCCGTCGGGGCTGATCTGGACTTCGGTCGTGGTGCCGTCGGCGAGCTTGCCCTGGACATGGGTGACTTCGTGGTCGTCGCGCTCCTCGATCGGGATTTCGGCGACGCCGTCCTGCACCGTCCAGTCGATGGTGGGCGAGGGCAGGGCGACGTAAAAGGGCACGCCGTTGTCGCGCGCCGCGAGCGCCTTCAGGTAGGTGCCGATCTTGTTGCACACATCCCCATGCGCCGTGGTGCGGTCGGTGCCGACGATCACGAGGTCCACCTGGCCGTGCTGCATCAGGTGGCCGCCGGCATTGTCCACGATCAGGTGATGCGGGATGCCATGAGAGTTCATCTCCCAGGCGGTGAGCAGCGCGCCCTGGTTGCGCGGGCGGGTTTCGTCCACCCAGACATGGATCGGGATGCCGGCCTCCACCGCGTGATACATCGGGCTGGTGGCGGTGCCCCAGTCCACCGTGGCGAGCCAGCCGGCATTGCAGTGGGTGAGGATGTTCACGGGCTCGCCCGGCGCCTTCTTCGCGGCGATTTCGCGGATGATCTCGAGGCCGTGGACGCCGATCATGCGGTTAATCTCCACGTCCTCGTCGCAGATCTCGAGCGCGCGCCGGTGGGCGGCCTCGGCGCGCTCGGCTTCGGGCAGCGGGCGCAGGAGCGAGCGCATCTCGTCGAGCGCCCAGCGCAGGTTGATCGCCGTGGGGCGGGTGGCGTGGAGCTCCTCCCAGGCTTCGTCAAGGTTCGCGTCCGAGGGGTCGCGCTTCATCTCCTCGGCGATGGCGTGCGCCGCCGTGGCCCCGATCAGCGGCGCGCCGCGCACCCACATGTCGCGGATCGCATCGGCGAAGTCCTTGCGCGTCACCAGGTCCACCACGCGAAATTCGTGCGGCAGCCAGCGCTGGTCGATGATCCGCACCCGGCCGCTCGCATCGTCATACCAGATCGAGCGATAATGCTTGTCGCCTACTTTCATGCCCAGTCCCTCTTTTCGATTGCCCGGGCCAGCGAAAGCACGCTGTCCATGCCGGCAAATTCTCCACGTCCCACCGCCAGCGCCCGCGCCAGCACGAGCCCGCGCCCCTCGCAGGAAGCGCGCAGGGCCTCGTCCTCTATCCTGTCGTTTTCGGCGATATGGGCAAGGCTCAGCGTGCGGCGGATGATCTCGATCCCGGCAAAGCCCAGCGTGTCGCGCCAGATATGGGCGAGGCGCCGGGCGAGCGCCTGTTCGGCGCCCAGATGGTCGCCCTGATCCTCGAACAGGCTGGCCTGATAGAGGATGCCGCGCCGCTCGCTGCGCCAGAGCCGGCTGAACTCGGCCGCGAACACCTCCCAGATTTCGCCGATCACGCCCAGGATCCACTCCTGATATTCCCGGCGCGCCGCTTCTTCGGCGATATGGCCGGGCATGGCGTAATAGGCCATGAAGAAATTGGCCATCAACATGCCGATATCGAAGCCCATCGGCCCGTAGGTGGCGAATTCGGGGTCGATCACCCGGGTTTCGCGCTCGGTCACCATGATCGAGCCGGTATGCAGGTCGCCATGCAGCATGGTTTCGGCATTGCTGGCAAAGGCGGCCTTGAGCTCCTGGGCGGCAATCTTGAGGTCGCTGTCGGCGCGCAGGCTGGCCACCAGCGGATCGAGCCCGGGCGTGTGGTGATTCATCTCCGCATCGAAGTAAGGGTCGGAAAAGACGAGGTTTTCGGTGATATCGCAGAGCTCCACATTGCCGAGAAACAGGGCCGCGTCGGCCTTGCGCTCGGCCGTGTCCATGCCGAGGTCGGATCCGCGAAACAGCGTGCGGGCGCAAAACTCGCCCATCCGCCGCGCCAGCCCCTCGATGCGCTCGCCCGCCATCAGCTTGTGGCGCAGGATCACATGCGGGCTGAGGAACTCCATCACGATCAGCGCCTGCTCCTCGTCGAAGTGATAGACCTCGGGCACCGAGCCGGGGTCGCGCGCGGCCTGGCGGATCAGCGCGTGATACTCGAAGAAGGCGCGCTTGAGCGGCAGCGGCCAGGCATCGCCGACGAGGCGCACATAGGGCAGCGCCTGCTTGACGATCACCGCGCCCCGGTCGGAGCGCACGATGAAGACCAGGTTCAGGTTGCCGTCGCCCACTTCGGCCACGTCCCAGTGGTCGGTGTCGCCGCCCAGCTTGTCGGTAATCGCGCCGACGCTGCCCAGCCGGGCGGCCAGGGTCTCGGTGGTCAGCGGTTCGTATGCGGTGCCTGCGGTCTCTGCCCTGTCGGTCATGCGCCCCTCCCGTAACGCCGTCTCCGCCGCAGCATTATAAAGCGCGGATCAATTGTCAATACATGTTGACAAAAGTTATATCGCGGATAACACTTGCCGCCGAGGGAGAGGTGCGACCATGGCGAATGCGGCCATCGAAATCGGCGGGCTGACCAAGGCATTCGGGTCCAACCGCGTGCTGCGCGGCATCGACATGACGCTGGCGCGGGGCGAAATCACCGTGCTGATGGGCGCGAACGGCGCCGGAAAATCCACTCTGGTCAAGGTGATCTGCGGCGTGCACCCGGCCGATGGGGGCGAAATCTTTCTCAACGGCGCGCCCTTCGCTCCGCGCAACCCGATCGAGGCGATCCGCGCCGGGGTGGTGACCGTGCACCAGAATATCAACGACGGGGTGATTCCCGATCTCGACGTGGCTTCGAACCTGCTGCTCGATTCGCTGGCCGAACCGGGGGCGGGGTTCTTCCTCAAGGGGCGCGAGATACGCGCCCGGGCGCGCGAGGTGGCGGCCTCGATGGGGCTCGAAGTGGATGTGCGCCGCCCGGGCGC
>JALWTH010000343.1 GCA_027082975.1 Paracoccaceae bacterium
TCGCACTCCCCCGGGATATTTCCGAACAGAAGAAGGGGAGCGGGGCGCTCATGCGGGGCTTGGCGGCAGGGCCGGGGGTCGGGTGAGTCCTTCGCGCCACAATGTGCCTTTTTGCGCATCTATTCGGGGCAGGCGCTTGTCGTTGTTCAGGTTTTGTTGTTAATCTTCGGGCAACCAAGGCCAACGATAACGAAAGAAGAGGCAGTACGATGGCAAGTCGCAAGACATCCGCTTCAGGCAAGACTTCCAGGCGCGGCAGCGCATCCCGGCGCACGGTGAAGAGCGCGGCGAAGCGTACGGCGCAAAAGGCGCCCTCGAGCGGGGGGCGCAGTTCGGCCAGCGGCGCGGCGTCCGCGCGTTCAGCCGCCAGGGCCGGGTCGAAGAAGGCGGTCAGGCCCGCTTCGAAAACGGCCGCGAAAACGGCCGCGAAGGCCCCGCTCCAGGGGGTCAGTCTGCCGGCGCCCGCGGCCCTGGGCAAGCGGCAGCTGATCGAGCAGGTGGTTGCGCGCTCCGGGGTGAAGAAGAAGGATGCCAAGCCGGTTGTCGAGGCGATGCTTGCGGTGCTCGGCGAGGCGGTGGCTTCGGGCCGGGAGCTGAACCTGCAGCCCTTTGGCAAGATCACGATTCGCCGGCAGAACGAGAAGGCCGCGGCGCGGGTTTCGGTGGCGCGAATCCGGCAGTCCAATGCCCGGGCTGAAAAACTGGCCGCAGACCCCCTTGCAGAAGCCGCCGAGTAAGGCTAAAGCAGCGCGCGAGGGTGATTAGCTCAGTGGTAGAGCGCTTCGTTCACATCGAAGATGTCGGGAGTTCGAATCTCTCATCACCCACCATCGTCACCGCCATTTTCCGGCCGGCCTGCTGCCCGCGCCATTGCCTGACCCGTCGGGGTTTCGGGCCGGGCTTTTCGATTCGGGGCCGGGTTGTCGGGCGGGGCTTTCGTGCCGGGGGCGGCGAGGCGGAGTCAGCCCGTCACCCATCCGAACCGCTTGCGGCTCCAGTCGCGCGCGCCCAGAAGCATCGAAACGGTGGCGAAGTGAAAGCCCCGCTCGCTGAGCCCGTCCAGCGCCGTGGGCATGGCGCGGATCGTCGGGCGGTGGATGTCGTGGGCGAGGATGATGGCGCCGTTATGGGCGGCCGAGACGATGCGGCGGGCGACCACGCCGGGGCCGGGGCGCTGCCAGTCGCGCGGGTCCACGTCCCAGAGCGTCGTCACCATCGCCCGTCTGGCGTGGATCATCCGCGCCTGCGACGGGCGGAGCAGCCCGTAGGGCGGGCGCAGGGTCACCGGCACCTTTTTCACCGCCTTGTAGATCGCCTCGCTGGTGCGGTCGATCTGGCGCAGGAGGTCGGATTCGCCCAGTAATGTCAGGCGCGGGTGGCTCCAGCTGTGGTTGCCGATCTCGTGGCCTTCATCGACCATGCGCCGGAGCAGGTCCGGCCAGGCGGCGGCATTGCGCCCGACCACGTAGAAGGTCGCCCGGATGCGCCGCGCCCGGAGGATGTCGAGCAGGGCCGGGGTATTGGTCGGGTGCGGGCCGTCGTCGAAGGTGACCGACAGGACCGGCCTGTTCCTGGGGCCTCCGGTCACCGAAACCAGCCGTCCGAGCACCGCGTCGTCGTCGCTCTGCCGGTCCGGTATCTCGCTGTCGGCAAGGGCCGGGCGCGCACCGAGCCCGGCGGCGACAAGGCAGCCGGCGGCGCGGGACAGGAAAACCCTTCGCTCGATTGTCACCCCGTTCCCCCCAGAACCGTACTCGAACGCGTATCGCACTATCTATCCGTGGCAGCAGGCCGCATCTTGCAGGGATTCGGGTGCCGGGGCCATGTCCCGGTGCGGGCAAGCGGAAAAAATCGCCGATCGTGTCGCTTTGGCTACAAGGGCTGTGGATAACCGGCAAAAAAGCGGCCCCCTCGCCAAGCTGGCGCTTGACGCGCCTGCGCGCGCGCCATAGAACCGCGCCACGCCCCGGCGACGGGGCGTGCAGCAGCGGGCGGTTGTAGCTCAGTTGGTTAGAGTACCGGCCTGTCACGCCGGGGGTCGCGGGTTCGAGCCCCGTCAACCGCGCCACTGCTCAAGCCCCGGCTCCGGGGAGGGGCCAGTCCCGGGAGGGGCGCCCAGAGGGCGCTGCGCGGTTGTAGCTCAGTTGGTCAGAGTACCGGCCTGTCACGCCGGGGGTCGCGGGTTCGAGCCCCGTCAACCGCGCCATTCCCTTCCACCGCGCCGCCCGGCGGCCACGCCCTCCGGCCCGCGCCGCCCAGTTGCGCCGCCCAGTTGCGCGGCCGGTCCGCCATCCGGCCCCGCCGCCCAGTCCGCCGCCCAGTCCGCCCAGCCGTGCCAATTTGTCCCTTTTGCCCGCCGGCCCGCGGGCCTATCTGGGGCGAAAAGGAGATACGCGCATGAAATTCCTCGACGATATGCCGCTGGGCTTTCTCATCCTCGTCAGCCTGACGCTGGGGCTCGCGCCCTTTGTCCCCGAGCCGCATGTCCTGGAAAAGCTCAGGATGCTGTTTGCCGGCGAGCTCGGCCGCGGGATCGACATTTTCGACCTGCTGCTGCATGGCACGCCCTGGGCGCTGCTGGGGCTGAAGCTGCTGCGACTGGCGACAATGCCGGCGGCGGGGCGCAAATGACCGCCTTTCTGGACGGGATCGGGCTCGAGCTCTTCGTGGTCGCGGCGCTGACGCTGGGGCTGGCGCCGTTTTTCCCCGAGCCGCATATCTGGGAAAAGCTGAAGATGCTGCGCGCGGGCACCCTGCGCCGGCCGATCGACTGGTTCGACCTGGCGCTGCACGCGGCGCCTTTCGTGCTGCTTGCGGCCAAACTGCTGCGCATGGCGCTGGGGTGAGGCGGGGGCGATTTTTCGCAGAAAAATCGGTGCCTCCGGCGGGGATATTTGTGGCAAGAGGAAGGGGGGCGCCTCTGCGCCCCGCGCTCCGGTGTGGAGGCGGGGTGGCTGGGCTGTGCGGTCCGGGCTGTGCCGGGATTGTGAGAGAGAGCGGCGCCGCTCGTTGCGACTGTGGCG
>JALWTH010000344.1 GCA_027082975.1 Paracoccaceae bacterium
GCCGAGGTGATGGCGGGCGATCTCGACGAGATCATCGACGCGCTGATTGCCGAGACCCAGGCGCGCCAGCTGGCCGAGATGGAATGAGCCGGACCCTGCGCGAGGTGCTGGCCGGGGGCGCGCGGGTGCTGGCGGCGGCAGGCGTTGCGGGGCCGGCGCGCGATGCGCGGTTGCTGCTCGCCGGCGTGCTGGGGTTGGAGGCGGGGCGGCTCGCGCTTGAGCCGGAGCGGGTGCTGGGAGCGGGCGAGGCGGCGCGCTACGAGGCCGCCATTGCCGCGCGCGCCGCGGGCAAGCCGGTGAGCCGGATCCTCGGCCGGCGCGCCTTCTGGGGGCGCGATTTTCGCATCACCCCGGATGTGCTCGACCCGCGTCCGGAGACCGAAACCCTGATCGAAGCGGCACTGGCGCTGGGTCCGGCGGGGCGGCTGCTCGACCTTGGCACCGGCAGCGGCATTATCGCGGTGACGCTTCTCTGCGAATGGCCCGAGGCCCGGGCGCTGGCCACCGACCTTTCTGCCGCCTGCCTTGACGTGGCCGCGGAGAATGCGGCGCGCCACGGGGTCGGCGCGCGGCTTGCGCTGCGGCAGGCGGACTGGTTTGCCGGGCTCACAGGGGGCTTCGGGGGGCGTTTCGGGGGGCGCTTCGGGCTGATCGTCTCGAACCCCCCCTATATCCGCGCGGACGAGATGGCCGGGCTCGCCCGCGAGGTGCGTGAGCACGACCCGGCGCTGGCGCTCAGCCCCGGCGGCGACGGGCTTGGCGCCTACCGGGCGATTGCCGCCGGGCTCGGCGCGCATCTGGCCCCGGGCGGCCATGTGCTGCTGGAAATCGGCCCCGAACAGGGCGGCGCGGTGGCCGCGCTTCTGGCGTCTGCCGGGCTCGAGGCGATCCGCGTGCTGCCCGATCTGGACGGGCGCGACCGGGTGGTGGCGGGGCAAATGCCGGGCTGAAGGCCCGAAACCGATGTAAACCGGCCATATTTCGGCAAAATTTCCGGGTTTGCGCGCATTTTCGGCAATTTTTGCTTGTCTCCCGTGCCCGTGCGTGCTTACTCAGGGGCGCGGCAGGGGAGTCTTGCAGGAAGTTCTGCAGACCGTGCCGCGAAAACCCAGCAGTCTGATACGGATCTTCCGGGATATTCCAGCGGCGCGAAGCGTCACAGATCAGGCCAAGCCACAAGCCACTGGCTGAAACAAGGTTCAGATGAGATCAAGCAAATCACGTTCGCGCGGCAAGTCGAACCGCAATCGCAATTCGGGCAACAACCTGAACCGGGTCTTCGACTCTTCGGGGCCCGAGGGCAAGGTGCGCGGCACGCCGCAACAGATCATTGACAAATATACCCAGCTGGCGCGCGACGCGGCGCTGGCCAATGACCGGGTGGCGGCGGAGAATTTCCTCCAGCATGCCGAGCATTACACCCGGCTGCTGGGCGAGGCCCAGCGCCAGATCGAGGCCCGGCGTCAGCAGGCCGAGCAGGCCAACCGCGAGCGCCAGCAGCGCGAGCGCGAGGCGCGCCTGGCGCGTCAGGAGGCCGAGGCCGCCGCTGCCGCTGCCGCCACCCAGGCGCCCGACCCGTCCGAGATGCCCCAGCCCGATACCGGCCTGGCCTCGCCGCAGGACGATGGCGGCGACAGCGGGCTGGTGGAGACCCCGGAGAGCAAGCCCCGGCGCAGCACCCCGCGCATCCGCAAGCCCAGGGTGCGCGCGATCGGCAAGGAAAAGGGCGGCAAGGGCGAGGCTTCCGGGGACGGGCCGACCGCGCCCGAGGCGGCAGAGTAGGGCGGCGGCGATTTTTCTCTCGAAAAATCGGCTGGCGCGTGGCGCGGATTTCGTGCCTGGCGGTCGGGTTTGGTCCGGGCGAGCGGGGGCAGGCGATTTTTCGAGAGAAAAATCGTGCCTCCGGCGGGAGTATTTGGCGAAAGATGAAAGGGGCGTGCTGCTCAGTCGGCGCCGCGGAACGGCTCCACATATTGCAGCGCCATGTCCCAGGGGAAGAAGATCCAGGTATCCTGGCTCACTTCGGTGATGAAGGTATCGACCATCGGCCGGCCCATGGGCTTGGCATAGACCGTGGCGATATGGGCCTTTGGCATCAGTTCGCGCACCGCTTCCAGCGTGCGGCCGGTATCCACGAGGTCGTCGATCACCAGCACCCCGGTGCCGTCGCCCACCATTTCCATGTCGGGTTGCTTGATCACTTCCGGTTCGGACTGGGTCTGGTGCTGGTAGGATTTGACGCTCACCGTATCGACCATGCGGATATCCAGTTCGCGGGCGACGATCATCGCCGGGGCCATGCCGCCGCGGGTGATGGCCACCACCGCCCTCCAGGCGCCGCCCTCGCCGGGGCCTTGCCCGTCGAGCCGCCAGGCGAGCGCCCGGGCGTCGCGGTGGATCTGGTCCCAGCTGACATGGAAGCCCTTTTCGTGGGGCAGGCGGGTCTCGCTCATTTGTCCTTTCTCCCGGTCACGAGGTCGATATCGGGGGCGTCCACGGCCTTCATGCCGATGGCGTGATAGCCCGCATCCACATGGTGCACCTCGCCGCTGACGCCGCTGCCCATGTCGCTGAGCAGGTAGAGGGCGGCATTGCCCACGTCGTCGATGGTGACGGTGCGGCGCAGGGGGGCGTTGAGCTCGTTCCATTTCAGGATCAGGCGGAAATCGCTGATGCCGGAGGCGGCGAGCGTCTTGATCGGGCCGGCGGAGATGGCGTTGACGCGGATTCCGTCCTTGCCCAGATCCTCGGCGATATAGCGCACACTGGCCTCCAGCGCCGCCTTGGCCACGCCCATGACGTGGTAATTGGGCATCACCTTCTCGGCGCCGTAATAGGTAAGCGTGAGCAGGGCGCCGCCCTCTGTCATCAGCGGGGCCGCGCGCCGGGCCACGGCGGTGAAGGAATAGACCGAGATGTCCATGGTCATGGCGAAATTTTCCGGCGTGGTATCCACGTAGCGGCCGCGCAGCTGGCTCTTGTCGGAAAAGCCGATCGCGTGGACCACGAAATCGAGCCGGCTCCATTTTTCGGCGAGCGTGGCAAACAGCGCATCCAGCGAGGCCGCGTCCGAGACATCGCAGGGCAGGACGATCTCGCTGCCGAGGCTTTCTGTCAGCGGCAGGACCCGCTTCTTCACCGCCTCGCCCTGGTAGGAAAAGGCCAGCTCCGCCCCCGCGCCGGCCAGCGCCCGGGCGATCCCCCAGGCGATCGAGCGGTCATTGGCGAGCCCCATGATCAGCCCGCGTTTGCCTTTCATCGAAGCAGCCGACATTTTCGCGTTCCTCACCCGCAAGAAATCCGTTAATGCGGTTTAGGCGATCGGGGCGGTGCCTTCAAGGGCGCCCCGCTCCGGTCCGGTTCGATTCGCCGCGGGAGAGAGGCCATGAGTGGGCGCAAGGGGATATTTGCCGGAGAGGACCCGTTTGAGATCGCCCGGCGCTGGCTCGCGGAGGCCGAGGCCAGCGAGCCCAACGACCCCAATGCCATGGCGCTTGCCACCGTGGACGAGGCGGGGATGCCCAATGTGCGCATGGTGCTGCTCAAGGCGATCGGGGCGGATGGATTCGTCTTTTACACCAATTACGGCTCGGTCAAGGCGCGCGAGCTCGAGAGCGCGGGCAAGGCGGCGCTGGTACTGCACTGGAAGAGCCTGCGCCGGCAGGTGCGCGCGCGCGGGCTGGTGGAGCGGGTCGAGGGGGAGGAGGCAGATGCCTATTTCGCCTCGCGTTCGCTGAAAAGCCGGATCGGCGCCTGGGCCTCGCGCCAGAGCGCGCCGCTGGCCTCGCGCGCCCGCCTGATGGCGCGGGTGGCGAAGCTCGGCGCCGAGCTCGGGGCGAACCCGCCGCGCCCGCCCTTCTGGGGCGGCTACCGCATCCGGCCGCTGGAAATCGAGCTCTGGGCCGATGGTGCCTTCCGGCTGCACGACCGCTTCCGATGGCGCCGCGCAGCGGAGGGAGAGCCATGGGAGGTGCGGAGACTTAACCCTTGATTGAAAAGGAGAAAAAATTCACGCGACGTGAAAATTTCGTGGCGTAATGCTGGTGTTTTTCGCTTGCGCCCGATGCCGTTTGCGGCCAAACTCCCGGCGGGGTTGGAAAATGGAACAGGAACACTAGGGTGACTCAAGAGGATCATTCTGGCGAGCCGAAGCGGATACGCGGGGTGGTGAAGTGGTTCGACCCGAAGAAGGGGTTCGGCTTCATCCTCCCGGAAGACGGCGGCGCCGATGTGCTGCTGCATGCAAATGTGCTGCGCAATTTCGGCCAGAGCTCGGTCGCCGACGGGGCCGAGATCGAGGTGGACGTGATCGAGACGATCCGCGGCCAGCAGGCTTCGGCGGTGCATGAGATCGTGCCGCCCACGGGGGGCGGCCATGGCGGCGCCATGCCCGATGGCGACCTGCTCGACGATATCGAGGATCTCGAGCTCGAGCCCGCGCGCATCAAGTGGTTCGACAAGGCCAAGGGCTTCGGTTTTGCCAATGTCTTCGGCAGCAGCGAGGATGTGTTCATCCATATCGAGGTGCTGCGCCGCTCGGGGCTTGCGGACCTGCAGGCTGGCGAGGCGATCTGCATCGGCGTGCGCGAGGGCCGGCGCGGGCGCATGGCGGTGCTGGTCAGGAGCTGGGATTCGGTGGTAGAAGAGACCGAAGAGGATAGCGAATAGCTCCCAGTCCCGACGAACCGGCGGTCCCATGCGCATTTTCAGAGGCCTGACGCCCTTTCCGTTTCTCCTGCTGCTGGCGTTGTCGGCCCTGCCGGCGCGGACCGAAGCCGAGGAGGGCTGCCGCGACGACGCCCTGTTCGTGCGCGGCGACTGGGGGGTGGCGCGCTTTCGCGTCGAGGTGGCCGATACCCCAGAGGCGCGCGAACGCGGGCTGATGTTTCGCGAGCATCTGGGCGCCAGCGAGGGGATGCTGTTCGTCTATGACGCGCCCGGCGCGCCGGCCTTCTGGATGAAGAACACGCTGATTGCGCTCGACATGCTCTTCATCACCCCCGAAGGCGTGGTGCAATATGTGCATCCCGAGGCGATCCCGGGCGACCTCAGGCCCGTCTCCGGCGGGGCAGGGGTGCAATATGTGTTGGAGATCCGGGGCGGCATGGCGGCGCTGCTGGGGATCGGTCCGGGCAGCGAGATCCGCCATCCGGCGATCGACCCGGCAATTGCGGCCTGGCCCTGCGGGGCGGGGCAATAGGGCGGGCGCTGTTTGGGGCTTCCCAAGGGGCGGCCAAGCGGCTATGGAAGCGCGCGTCGGGGCGTAGCGCAGCCTGGTAGCGCGTCTGTTTTGGGTACAGAAGGTCGTGAGTTCGAATCTCGCCGCCCCGACCACCGCACCGGGCCACCGCACCGGGCCACCGCACCCGGAGGCAACCGGAGGCACCGGGAGGCAGCACCGGGAGGCAACGGGAGGCAGCACGGGGAGGCAGCCGGATGCAGGGGCGAGACCGGGCTTCATCAGCGAGCTTCCGGGCCTGGGCCCTGGTGGCGGGATACTGGCTCGCCGCGCAGCTTTTGCTGCCGCGGATCATCGACGAGCCCTATTTCGTCTCCTGGGGGCTGAGCCCGGCGCCGGGCTATTACGAACACCCGCCGCTGATGGGCTGGGTCTCGGCGCTGTTCGTGGCCATCGAGGACCTGCTGGGGCTCGGGACCCACGGCCTCCTCCACCGCCTCGGCTGGCTGGCCGCGGGGCTGGCGACGGGGCTGTGGATGCTGCGCTACATGGCGCGCCGCCTTGCCGGGCAGGACCGGGGCGCGACCCTGCTGGCCTTTGCCGCGCTGCCGGCCACGCCGATCGTCTTTGGCGTCTTTTTCAACGACACGCTGCTGGGGCTCGCGGTGCTGGCATTCGTGGTGGCGAGCGATGCGGGGCTTCGCGCCCGGGGTGGCCGCGCGCGCTGGGGCCATGCGCTTGTGGCGGGGCTGGCGCTCGGCGCGGCGCTCGAGACCAAATACACCGCCGGGCTGTTCTGGCTCGCCATGGCGCTGCACCTGGCGCTGCTGGGGCGCGAGGGGCGGCGCTATCTGCTCGGCCCCTTCCTGCTCACCAGCGTGCTGGGCGCGGCGCTGCTGGCGCCGAACCTGTGGTGGAACCTCTACAATTGCAATGTCAACCTCGCCTTCAATTTCGCCTTCCGCCAGATGCAGCCGGGCCTGCGCGGGGCCGCGCTCTTTGCGCTCATGATGCTCCTGGCGCTGGGGCCGGTCGCCTGGGCGCTGTGGCGGGCGCGCGGCCGGGCCTGGCGGGGGCAATATGCGCGCTACTTCCTGATCCTGCTCGCCCTGAGCGCGGCGGTGGCGGTCTCGCGCGGCACCTGGCGGATGAACTGGAGCTTTCCCTACCTGCCGCTGGCGGCGCTGGCGGCGGCCGAGGCGCTCTCGCCCGGACAGATGCGCCGCCTTGCGCGGGCCAACCTGGCCTGGCTGGTGCTGGGGCTCACCCCGCTGCTGGGGCTCTTTGCCGCCGACCGGGCCGGGCTCGACCCGGCGCGCTGGCTGGCGCCGCCCGCGGACCTGGCGACGATCCACATGGACCTGGACCTGGCCGACGGCTCCCTGATCGCGGCCCTGCGCCCCTTTGGCGAGCAGGGCCGGGTGCTGGCGCTGGTCACCTACGGGCAGGGGGCGCAGGCGCAGAATGCCCGGCTCGAGGCGGTGGTGTTTCCGATTCGCGAAAATCTCGCCCTGTTCGGGCGCAATTTCGACCTGTTGACCGATTACGCGGCGCTGGAGGGGCGCGACTTCCTGCTGCTGGGCGATCAGCCCGAGCGGGCGCGGGCGCTGGCCGAGAAGGTCTTTCGCCGGGTCGAGGCGGTGGAGCTGGTGGCGAATCGCCAGCGCTACACCGCCTATCTGGGCGATGGCTTCGACTTCGAAGCCTATCGCCGGGCGATGATCCTGCCGGCCATGGCGCGCTATTACGACCGCTATCCCCTTGGCGCGCGGGCCTGCTACATGGACCGCTACCGCGCGCCTTTCGCGGCTCCCTCCGGCGGCTGAGCCCGGGGCCGGCCGCGCTGCGCGGGCCTGTTGCATAATTGCTTCAGGGGAGTCGCGGCCGGGGCAAAGTTCACCTGTTTCGGCAATTTCGCCGGCGAAAATTCTGATTTGAAGGAGAGAATTCCGTCGCGCCCACGCGGCCCGGTTGAGCCGGGAATCGGTTAACGCTTCGTCAACCGAAAAAATCGCCTCCAAGGCAAATTCTCCCGTTGACCTCGCCCGGCGATTTGCGCCATTTTGTCTTCGCCGCCACTGATGCCACAAGATATGGTGTCCGGGCGGAGCAGGACCAGTTGAAATCACGCGGGGCTCTCTTGTGCGTACGGGAGTTTCCCCGAACCGAAACGCCGGACCCGTCCGGCGGCGCGGGGCAGGTTTGCGCGTGAACGGCCGCAGGGGTGGAGCGGCCTTCGGCGGTCTTTCGAGGGACCAGGGGCAGGCAGGCCGGCAGCGGCCTGCCGAAGAGCAAACAGGCAGGCCGGCAGCGGCCTGCCGGACGGGGACAGGGGCGCTCCGCCGGGGCGCCGGACAGGACAGGGACGACAGTCGCAGATGAAAATCGAACGCAAATTCACCCGCGCCGGGCAGGGCGCCTATGCGGATATCGCCTTCACCACCACCGCTTCCGAGATCCGCAACCCGGACGGCTCGGTGGTCTTTCGCCTCGACGCGGTGGAGATCCCGGCCGGCTGGTCGCAGGTCGCCGGCGACGTGATCGCGCAGAAATATTTCCGCAAGGCCGGCGTGCCCGCGGCGCTCAAACGCGTGCCCGAAGAGGGCGTGCCCGAATTCCTCTGGCGCAGCGTGGCCGACGAGGCGGCGCTGGCGAAGCTGCCCGAAGAAGCCCGCTACGGCGGCGAGACCTCGGCCCGGCAGGTCTTTCACCGCCTTGCCGGCACCTGGGCCTATTGGGGCTGGAAGGGCGGCTATTTCGACAGCGAAGCCGATGCGCGCGCCTATTACGACGAGATGCGCCACATGCTCGCCAGCCAGCGCGCCGCGCCCAACTCGCCGCAATGGTTCAATACCGGCCTCCACTGGGCCTACGGGATCGACGGGCCGAGCCAGGGGCATTATTACGTCGATTACAAGACCGGCAAGCTGACCCGCTCGCAATCGGCCTATGAGCACCCGCAGCCCCATGCCTGCTTCATCCAGTCGATCGGCGACGACTTGGTGGGCGAGGGCGGCATCATGGATCTGTGGGTGCGCGAGGCGCGGCTGTTCAAATACGGCTCGGGCACCGGCTCCAATTTCTCGAGCCTGCGCGCCGAGGGCGAGCCGCTTTCGGGCGGCGGCAAGTCCTCGGGCCTGATGGGCTTTCTGAGGATCGGCGACCGGGCCGCGGGGGCGATCAAGTCCGGCGGCACCACGCGGCGCGCGGCCAAGATGGTGATCGTCGATGCCGACCATCCGGATATCGAGGAATTCGTTTCCTGGAAGGTCAAGGAAGAGCAGAAAGTGGCGGCGCTGGTGGCGGGCTCCAAGGCCCATGCGCGCCACCTGAACGCGATCTTCGATGCCATCCGCGCCTGGGACGGGGCCGAGGAAGACGCCTTCGACCCCAAGGCGAACGCGACCCTGCGCAAGGAAATTCGCGCGGCAAAACAGGCCTTTATCCCCGAAAGTTACATCAAGAGGGTGATCGACTACGCGCGTCAGGGATTCGCCTCGATCGAGTTTCCCACCTATGACACCGACTGGGACGGCGAGGCCTATGCCACCGTCTCGGGGCAGAATTCCAACAACACCGTGCGCGTCACCGATGCCTTCCTGAAAGCGGTGCGCGAGGATGCGGACTGGGAGCTGATCCGGCGCACCGACGGGAGCGTGGCCAAGGTGATCAAGGCGCGCGATCTGTGGCGCCAGATCGGCGAAGCGGCCTGGGCCTGCGCCGATCCCGGCATCCAGTTTCACGACACGATCAACGCCTGGCATACCTGCCCGCAGGACGGCGAGATTCGCGCCTCCAACCCGTGTTCGGAATACATGTTCCTCGACAACACCGCCTGCAACCTCGCCAGCATGAACCTGCTTGCCTTCTACGAGGGCGGGCGCTTTCAGGTCGAGGATTACATGCACGCGATCCGGCTCTGGACGCTGACGCTGGAGATCAGCGTGACCATGGCGCAATTCCCCTCGCCGGAGATTGCCCGGCTTTCCCACGATTTCCGCACGCTGGGGCTGGGATATGCCAATATCGGCGGCCTCTTGATGAACATGGGCTATGGCTACGATTCGCCCGAGGGCCGCGCCCTGGCCGGGGCGCTGAGCGCGATCCTGACCGGGGTCGCCTATGCCACCTCGGCCGAGATGGCCGGGGAGCTCGGCGCCTTTGCCGGCTTCGAGCGCAACCGCGAGCACATGTTGCGGGTCATCCGCAACCACCGCACCGCCGCCTATGGGGCGAGCGAGGGCTATGAGGGCCTCGCGGTGAATCCGGTGCCGCTGGACCACGCCCATTGCCCGGATCCGAAGCTCGTCGAGCTTTCCATGGCCTGCTGGGATGAGGCGCTCGGGCTTGGCGAGCAGCACGGCTATCGCAACGCCCAGGTCAGCGTCATCGCCCCCACCGGCACGATCGGCCTGGTGATGGATTGCGACACCACCGGAATCGAGCCCGATTTCGCGCTGGTCAAGTTCAAGAAGCTCGCCGGCGGCGGCTATTTCAACATCATCAACCGCTCCGTGCCCGCCGCGCTTGAGGCGCTCGGCTATGACAGCGCCCAGATCGAGGAGATGGTGGCTTATGCGGTGGGCCACGGCAGCCTCGCCGGGGCGCCGGCGATCAACCATGAAAGCCTGATGCAGAAGGGCTTTACCGCCGCCGAGATCGAAAAGGTCGAGGCCGCGCTGCCCGGCGCCTTTGACCTGCGCTATGTGTTCAACCAGTGGACGCTGGGCGAGGCATTCTGCACCGAGGTGCTGAAGATCCCGGCCGAGAAGCTCGCCGACCCGGCCTTCAGCCTGCTCGGGGCGCTGGGCTTTTCGCAGGCCGATATCGAGGCGGCCAACGACCATGTGCTGGGGGTCAAGACGCTCGAGGGCGCGCCGCATCTCAAGCCCGAGCACCTGCCGGTCTTCGACTGCGCCAGCCAGTGCGGGCCCAGGGGCACGCGCACGCTGAGCGTGGAGAGCCACATCACCATGATGGCCGCGGCCCAGAGCTTCATCTCCGGGGCGATCTCCAAGACCATCAACATGGACAACAGCGCCACCGTCGAGGATTGCCTTGCGGCTTACGAGCTTTCCTGGCGGCTCGGGGTCAAGGCCAATGCGCTCTACCGCGACGGATCCAAGCTGAGCCAGCCGCTGGCAAGCGCGCTCATCGAGGATGACGAGGCGGCAGCGGAGGTGCTCGAGAGCGGCTCCGACCACGAAAAGGCCGCCATGCTGGCCGAGAAGATCGTCGAAAAGGTGGTGGTCAAGGAGGTCGCGCGCGGGCGGGCAAAGCTGCCGCAGCGGCGCAAGGGCTATACGCAAAAGGCGATCGTGGGCGGCCACAAGGTCTATCTCAGGACCGGCGAATACGAGGACGGCAGGCTCGGCGAGATCTTCATCGACATGCACAAGGAGGGCGCGGGCTTCCGGGCGATGATGAACAATTTCGCCATCGCCGTTTCCGTGGGCCTGCAATACGGGGTGCCGCTGGAGGAGTTCGTCGATGCCTTCACCTTCACCAAGTTCGAACCCGCCGGCATGGTGCAGGGCAACGAGGCGATCAAGAACGCGACCTCGATCCTCGACTACATCTTCCGCGAACTGGCGGTGAGCTATCTCGACCGCACGGATCTCGCGCATGTGAAGCCCGAGGGCGCGAGTTTCGACGATCTCGGCCACGGCCATGCCGCCGAAGGCGTGGGCAATGTGAGCGAGCTTTCCGAACGCGCCGCCGAGCGCTCGCTGGAAGTGCTCAAGCAGATCAGCTCCACCGGCTATCTGCGCAAGCGCCTGCCCCAGGAGCTTGTCGTGCTGCAGGGCGGGCAGGGGGGCGCGGGCGGCGCGACGATGGAAGCGCCCGCGCCGGTCGGCGATCCGGTCGAGACGCTGACGAAACTGGTGCCGGAGACGGCCCCGGCCGATGCGTCCGGCAGCGCCACTGTGGCCACCGCCGCCCCGGTGCTGGACGCCGCGACCCGCGCGCGGATGCAGGGCTATGAGGGCGAGGCCTGCGGCGAATGCGGCAATTACACGCTGGTCAGGAACGGCACCTGCATGAAGTGCAACACCTGCGGCGCGACCACGGGCTGCAGCTAGGGCTGCGTTTGCCGCGACGAGATGCGGATAAGGCCGCAGGCGAGAAGGTGCGAGCGGTATCAACGATGAGCCTTATCAGCCAGACTGGGGCGCCTCCGGGCGCCCTTTTTCTGGCGGGTTTCTGGCGGACGGGTGGGCGCGCCTTCGGCGCGGATTTTATGCCTCCGGCGGGGATATTTATGGCAAGAGGAAGGGGCGGGAGAGGCATGGCTTTGCAAGCCGGGGCGGCGGGCGGCAGGGCTTTCTGCTTTCGGGCGGTGTTCGGCCCTGTTTTTCTTTGACATGACAGGCGATTGCGGGGAAAGGTTCATGTGAGGAGCAAGCCATGTCCGACGCTTTGCCGCTGCTGCTGATCCCGGGCCTTGCCTGCACCGGGGCGCTGTTTCAGGCGCAGGTGCCGGTGCTGTCGCGGGCGCGGCCGGTGCTGGTGGCCGAGCATGGGCGCCATGACAGCATGGGGGCGATTGCGGCGGCGATTCTGGCCGAGGCGCCGGCGCGCTTTCATCTCGCGGGCCTGTCGCTGGGCGGCTATATCGCCCTCGAGCGCCTGCGCCGGG
>JALWTH010000345.1 GCA_027082975.1 Paracoccaceae bacterium
CGGCGCTGAACTACTACCTGATGGCCGAATGGCCGCTCGAATACCGCGACGATCCCCAGAGCCGCTTCGTCAACGAGCGCAACCACGCCAATATCCAGAAGGACGGCACCTATAGCGTGGTGCCGCGCATGTGGGGCGGCATCACCACGCCGGCCGAGCTGCGCGCCATTGCCGATGCGGCCGAGAAATACGACGTGCCGACGATCCATGTGACCGGCGGCCAGCGCATCGACCTCCTGGGGGTGCGCCGCGAGGACCTGCCCGACATCTGGGCCGACCTCAACGCCGCCGGCCTGGTCTCGGGCCACGCCTATGCCAAGGGCCTGCGCACGGTAAAGACCTGCGTCGGCTCCAATTACTGCCGCTTCGGCACCCAGGACAGCACCGGGCTCGGCATCCGGCTGGAAAAGATCCTCTGGGGCGCCTGGACTCCGCACAAGGTCAAGCTCGCCGTCTCCGGCTGCCCGCGCAACTGCGCCGAGGCCACCTGCAAGGATGTGGGCATCGTCTGCACCGAGGCGGGCTACGAGATCGGCGTGGCCGGGGCGGCGGGGCTGGAGCTGAAGCAGACCGAGCCCCTGGCCAGGACCGCCGACGAGCAGGAGGCGATCGACCTCACCGTGGCCTTCATCCAGCTCTACCGCGAAAACGCCGCCTATCTGGACCGGCCTTACAAATGGGTCGCCAAAGTGGGACTCGACTGGGTGCGCGCGCGGGTGGTGGACGACGCCGAAAGCCGCGCCGCGCTGGTCGCGCGCTTCGAGCTTTCGCAATCGGTCTATCGCAAGGACCCCTGGGCCGAGCAGGCCCGCCCCGAAATGCGGCCCCGCAAATGGGCGCCGCTGGCCGATCTGACCATGGAGGCAGCCCAATGACCGACTGGATCGACATCGCCGCGCTTGACGACATCCCGCCCCGCGGCGCCCGCGTGGTGCGGACCGCCGCCGGCTGTGTGGCCCTGTTTCGCACCCATGACGACCGGGTGTTCGCGCTCGACGACCGCTGCCCGCACAAGGGCGGCCCGCTCTCCGAAGGCATCGTCCACGGCACCGCCGTCACCTGCCCGCTGCACAACCGGGTGATCGAGCTGGCCACCGGCGAGGCGCAGGGCGCCGATGCGGGCCGGGTCGCAACCCACGCGGTCCGCCTCGAAGCCGGCCGCATCCTGCTGGATGCGCGCCGGCTCAAGGCCCTGCCCGCGGCCTGAACCGTCCTCGCTCACGGCAACCACTGCAACCACCGCAATCGCTCCAACCATCACCAACCCACCACCAACCAACGAAGGAACTGCAAACATGGCCTACCTCACCCCCGCCGAATTCGTCCCCCGGCTGATCGACGCCGGCGAAAAGAAGATCTTCATGTCCACCCGCGACACCCTGGTGCGCGGCTACATGGCCGGGGCGATCCTGGCGCTGGCGGCGGCTTTCGCCATCTCGATCAACGTCAATACCGGCCAGCCGCTGGCCGGGGCGGTGCTGTTTCCGGTCGGCTTCGTGCTGCTTTACCTGCTGGGCTTCGACCTGCTGACCGGGGTCTTCACCCTCGCCCCGCTGGCGTTGATCGACCGCCGCCCCGGTGTGACGCTGGCCGGCGTGCTGCGCAACTGGGGGCTGGTCTTCGTCGGCAATTTCGCCGGCGCGCTGACCGTGGCGCTGTTCATGGCGATCGTGTTCACCTATGGCTTCGACGCGCCGCCCAACAAGATCGGCGCCAAGATCGGCGTGATCGGCGAAGGCCGCACGCTGGGCTACGCGGCCCATGGCGCGGCGGGGATGCTGACGCTGTTCATCCGCGGCGTGATGTGCAACTGGATGGTCTCGACCGGAATCGTCGCCGCCTTCATGGCCACCCATGTCTCGGGCAAGGTGATCGTCATGTGGCTGCCGATCATGCTGTTCTTCTACATGGGCTTCGAACACTCGGTGGTGAACATGTTCCTGTTCCCCTCGGGGCTGATGCTGGGCGGCGGCTTCACCGTCATGGACTACCTGATCTGGAACGAAATCCCCACCGTGCTGGGCAATCTGGTCGGCGGGCTGGCCTTTGTCGGGCTTACCCTCTACTCGACCCATGTGCGCACCGGCGCCAGCCTGCGCCGCGCCGAATCGGTGCCCGCCGAGTGAGCCGCCCAGTGAGCCGCCGCGTGCGCCGCCGAGCCCCCCGCCGCGTGCGTCGACGCGCGCTCCCGCGCAGGGATGCGGACGGATGACGCGGCGCTCCGACACCTCCCCGCCCGCGCCCCGGGCGGGGCTTGCCGTCACGCTCGGCCAGTGCTCGCGCGCCGGGCTCAAGCCGGCCAACCAGGACTTCCACGGTGCGCTGATCCCTGAGGGCGCCACGCTGGCGCTGAAGGGGATTTCGGTCCTGCAGGCCGATGGGATCAGTTCGAGCCCGGATGGTGCCCGGGCCGCGGAAATGGCGGTGAAGAGCTTTCTGAGCGATTACTACTGCACCCCGGAAAGCTGGACGGTGAAAAGCGCCGCAAGCCGGGTGATCGATGCCGCCAACAGCTGGCTGCACGCGCAGAGCCTCCGTGCCATCGGCCGCGCAGGGATGGGGGGCGCGATGGGCGGCGACGGGGCGGGCGACATGGATCGCGGCCATGTCTGCACCTTTGATGCGGTGGTGCTGAAATCGCGCACGGCGCATCTTTTCCATGTCGGTGACGGGCGCATCTGGCGCATCGAGGGGGACTCGGCCGAACCGCTGACACGCGATCACCGCAGCCCCGTCACCAGCCGGCTGTCGCATCTGGCGCGCGCCCTGGGGATGGCCGAGCGGGTCGAGATCGACTATCGCACGATCCCGCTGAATGTGGGCGATCTGCTGGTGATGACCACCGACGGGGTCCACGAATACTGCCCCGCCCGCGAAATGGCGCGGCTGATCCGCGCCACTGCCGACGATCCGGACCGGGCGGCGAAACGGATCGTCGAGGCCGCCCTTGCTGCCGGCAGCCCCGATAACCTGACCGTGCAGATCATCCGCATGGACCGCCTGCCAGCCGGCGATACCGCCG
>JALWTH010000346.1 GCA_027082975.1 Paracoccaceae bacterium
CAAGCGAGCCGGGGCGGTCGGCGCCGGCAATGCGGTTGGCCAGCCCATCGGCGGCGAAGCGTGCAAGGAAACCGGCGAGTTTCTCGCTGTTTTGAGCAAGGGCCTGTTCGGGCGCGGGCATGGGGGCTCCTGTACCGGCAGAGGCAAGACGTTAACATGTTAATAAAATGATTCTCCTGACCCGGCAAGGGCTTGACGGCCGCCGCCGTGCCTGCTGCCCCGACTAGCCGCGGTGGGGGGTGGGGAGATGCTGCGCGGGCCTGGCGGGCTTGCTCAATGCGCCTCGGCCCAGTTGGCGCCCTGCCCCGCATCCACCACCAGCGGCACGTCGAGATGCACGGCGGGGGCGGCGGCGCCTTCCATCACCGCGCGGGCGGTGGCGATCAGATCGTCCACGGCGCCCTCCTCCACCTCGAAGATCAGCTCGTCATGCACCTGCAGCAGCATTTTCGCGGGCAGGTCCTTGATGGCCTCGGGGATACGCACCATGGCGCGGCGGATCACGTCGGCGGCCGCGCCCTGGATCGGCGCATTGATCGCCGCGCGCCTGGCGAAGCCCGCGCGCGGGCCGCGGGCGCCGATCTCGGGCGTGTGGATGCGCCGGCCAAACAGGGTCTGGACGTAACCGTGCTGCTTGGCGAACTCCACGGTCTCGTCCATATAGGCGCGGATGCCTGGGAAGCGCTCGAAATAGCGGTCGATGAAGCCCTGCGCCTCGGCGCGCGGGATGCGCAGATTGCGCGCGAGGCCGTAGCCGGAAATGCCGTAGATCACCCCGAAATTGATCGCCTTGGCCCTGCGGCGGATATCCGGCGTCATCTCGTCAAGCGGCACGTCGAACATCTCGGAGGCGGTCATGGCGTGGATGTCGAGGCCGGCGCGAAAGGCCGCCTTCAGCGCGTCGATATCGGCCACATGGGCGAGGATCCTGAGTTCGATCTGGGAATAGTCAAGGCTCACCAGCTTGTGGCCCGGCGCGGCGACGAAGGCCTCGCGGATGCGCCTTCCCTCTTCGCTCCTCACCGGGATGTTCTGCAGGTTCGGGTCGGTCGAGGCAAGCCTGCCGGTGGCCGCGCCGCTGATCGCGTAAGAGGTATGCACGCGCCCGGTCTCGGGGTGGATATGGGCCTGAAGCGCATCCGTGTAGGTGCTCTTGAGCTTGGCAAGCTGGCGCCAGTCGAGCACGCGGGCGGCAAGCTCCGAGCCCTCGGCGGCGAGGTCTTCGAGCACCTGCGCGCCGGTGGCCCAGGCGCCGGTCTTGCCCTTCTTGCCGCCTTCCAGGCCCATCTCGTCAAACAGGATCTCGCCAAGCTGCTTGGGGCTGCCGACATTGAAGCTGCGCCCGGCAAGCTGGTGTATCTCCGCCTCCAGCGCCGCCATTTTCTGCGCGAAGCTGCTGGACATGCGCGAGAGCGCTTCGCGATCCACCTTGATGCCGGCCATTTCCATATCCGCGAGCACCGCGACCAGCGGGCGCTCCTCGGTCTCGTAGATCGTCGTCACCCGGTTTTGCACCAGCCCCGGCTTCAGCATATGCCACAGGCGCAGGGTGATGTCGGCATCTTCGGCGGCATATTTCACCGCGTCGTCGATAGCCACCCGGTCAAAGGTGATGGCGCTCTTGCCGGTGCCAAGGAGCGACTTCAGCGGGATCGGGCTGTGCTCCAGATAGCGCTCGCTGAGCGTGTCCATCCCGTGGCCGTGCCGGCCGGCATTCTGGGCGTAGGAAAGCAGCATGGTGTCGTCGATCGGGGCGACCCTTGCGCCGAGGCGGGCGAGGATCTTGGCGTCGTACTTGATGTTCTGGCCGATCTTGAGGATCGCTGGATCGGCCAGCACCGGGCCGAGGCGGGCCAGCACCGCTTCCAGCGGCATCTGCCCGGCGGCCAGCCCGTCGCCGCCAAAGAGGTCGTCGCTCGCCGCCTGCTTGTGGGCGATGGGGATGTAGCAGGCCGCGCCCGGCTCGACCGCAAGCGAAATGCCCACCAGCTCGGCGCGCATCTCGTCAAGCCCGGTGGTCTCGGTGTCGATCGCCACATAGCCGCGCTCGTATATCGCCTCGATCCAGCGGGCGAGCGCCTCGGCATCGCTGACGCGCTCGTATTTTTCCGGCTCGATGGGCGGGAAATCCGGCTCTTCGGCGCTGGCACCGGCCTCGGCTTCGGGAGGATCGGGGATATCGGCGCTGTCCACCCCCAGCCTTTCGGCCGCGCGCCTGGTGAGGGTGCGAAACTCCATCTGCGCCAGAAAGCCCAGCAGCGGCGCGGGCTCGGGCGGGCGCACTTCGAGCGCGTCAAGGCCGGTCTCCAGCGCCACGTCATCCACCAGCCGCACCAGTTCGCGGCTGAGCCGTATCTGCTCGGCATGCTCGATCAGGGTCTGGCGGCGCTTGGGCTGCCTGATCTCGCTTGCGTGCTCCAGCAGCGTGTCCAGATCGCCATATTCGCGGATCAGAAGCGCCGCGGTCTTGACGCCGATCCCCGGCGCGCCGGGGATATTGTCCACGCTGTCGCCCGCCAGCGCCTGCACGTCCACGACCCGCTCGGGCGGCACGCCGAAGCGGGCCTCGACGCCTTCGCGGTCGATCCGGGTGCCCTTCATCGGGTCCATCATCTCGACCCCGCCGCCGATGAGCTGCATCAGGTCCTTGTCCGAGGAAATGATCGTCACCCGCCCGCCGGCCTCGCGCGCCTGGCGCGCATAGGTGGCGATGATGTCGTCTGCCTCGAAGCCTTCCTTCTCGACGCAGGCGACATTGAAGGCGCGGGTCGCGTCGCGGGTGAGCGGGAATTGCGGCACAAGGTCTTCGGGCGGCGGCGGGCGGTTGGCCTTGTAGGCGGGGTAGATCTCGTTGCGAAAGGTCTTGCCGGAATGGTCGAAGATCACGGCGAGATGGGTGGGGGCGTCGGGGCCGGTCTGGTCGGCGATCTCCTTGAACAGCATGTTGCAGAAGCCCGCCACCGCCCCCACCGGCAGCCCGTCGGAGCGGCGCGTGAGCGGCGGCAGGGCGTGATAGGCGCGAAAGATGAAGGCCGATCCGTCGATCAGATGCAGGTGGCATCCCTTGCCGAAAGTCATGTTTGCCCCTATCCCTTGTCCCGTGTTTCAGGAGGTGTTGTGCCATGTTGCGAGCGCTTAGGCCAGCCTTGGCGGTTGCCGTTTCGCTCACTGCTTCCACTGCCGCGCAGGCGCAGGATGTCACCTATGCGCCCGCCTGTGCGGCGACCGGCGATCAGGCACATTGCGTGCGGGTGCTGGCCTGTATCGGCATGGAGGGCCTGTGGTTCAACGGCCGCGCCTTTGGCCAGGGCGCGGGCAGTGTTGCCGGGCTGCTGAGCGACGGGGCGGGATGCGCCGGGCGCTGGAAAAGCCGCAATGCGCTGGGACTCGGCCAGGCGGTGGTGACCTGCGACAACGGCCTCGAAGTCACCGTCCTCTATTACATCCAGGACGATTACACCGGCACCGTGCTGGGCAGTGGCCGCACCAATCGCGGCGAACTGGTGCGCGCGTGGTCTGGTACCAAGGTGCTGGAATATCTGCGCGACCCGGACCACCCGGAGGGCGAAAACCGGGTCTTTCTGCCCTGCGGCTCCGAGCCGATCCCGATCGGCTGAGCGGTGCCAGGCGGCCGCTTCATCCGCCGCGCTACCCTGCCGTCCCGTTTGGACTTTTGCATCAATATCGGTATGCTGATACCGTCAGAATGTCAGGCGGGGCAATGGCTGGCAGGGCCGACATTGCCGAAATTGAAGAAAAGGAGAAGGGGAACCCTGGCGCAAGACACGAAGGAGCAACAGATGAAATGGATCAAGAGGCTGCTTGCAGCCATAGTTGTAATAGCAATAGTGGCGGTTGCTGCCTTTTTCGTCTGGAACTGGTTCTTCGGCCCGCTGAAGGCCAAGCGGCAATATGCCCAGTTTTCCAGGGCGATGGCCAGTTGCACGCCGCTCGATCAGACCGTCACCGCAATGATGCGCGGGCTGCGCCTGACCCGCTCGGTCAAGGGGGTCGACGGCGAGACATGCGGGATCGAAATGCAGGCCCTGGCACCGGAGCCGACATTCCTCGTCTGCGACCTGCCGCTGGAGCGGATGCCGGAACTCGCGGCGAGTTTCCTCAGGCAGAATGACAATATCGGCCTGTTCGGAATCACCCGTGTGCATATCGACATCGCTTCGGATGACCCGTGGCAGGTCGCCATGAACAGCCCTGCCTGCCGGCTCGAAAAGCGTCAGGACGCAGGCTCGTAAGCGGCTTCTTCGGCCTGCTGCCCGTACACATAGCGGCAGTCGCAATAGGGACATTCGACCCAGCCGCGCTCTTCCGGTATCTGCAGCCAGACGCGCGGATGGCCGCCACCCGCGCCGCCGTCGCAGGCGATCTTGTGGCTATCGACGATTTTCGTCTCCGGGGCGGGGGTGGTCATGGCTGGCTCTCCGGTTGGCTTGCCGGCGCATGATACCAGCATACCGCTGGACGGCAAGCGCAAGCCGTGCGGTCGGGCGCCGAATTTTCTGCGAAAATTCGCACCCTGCGCGCGCTCAGTCGGAAAACAGCCCCTCGGGCTCGAGCATCTCGCGGGCCTTTTCCTGCGAGATGCCGAGAAACCCGGCCAGGGCGGTGACGTTTTCCTCTTCACTCGCGGTTTCACGCAGGCGGTAGTAATCGCTGAAGCCCGCATCGCGGATACGGTCGCTCTCAAACAGCACATCGGCGCGGATCGTCGGCAGCAGCCGGGCAAGGGCATCGGGCGGAGTGCGTTCGCCGGCCAGCCCGACGCGCATCGCGTGGCCGATCAGGTATTCGTCGCTGAACTGGCTCTCCACCTCCAGCAGGCGGGTGCTGGAGCGGTCGGAGTAGAAGTCGTGCATCATGTCGATATTGTTCGGATCCATGCAGATCACCAGCCGGTCGGTGTCGAAATACTCGAACAGCATCCGCATCAGCGCGCGCCGGTGGCGGGTGCGCTTGCCGAGGCTTGACTGGATGCCGCCGAGATCCGGCAGCCAGCAGCTCTCCTCGTTGAACAGGTATTCGACCCCGGGCAGGCCGGTCGCCTGGCGGATCCGCTCCACCAGGCGCTTGCCCACATGCCATTTCTTGGCCACCACGATCAGCAATTCGCGCTCGCGCCCGAGCGAGGATTCCACCTCCCAGAAGCGCGGGGCGAAGCGCTGACCGATGCGCCCGCGCCCGGCGAGGAACTTGTAGAGATTGCGCCCCTCGTTGGAGATGTCGAACGCGACTCCCTCGCTCGCATAGAGCGCGCCGAGGCGCTTTTTCAGCTCGGTCGCTTCGGGGCTGATCTTGCGGGCGAACAGGAAGTCCTGACTCAGGAGCAGGTCGTAATGGTCGTTGTAGAAGGTCACCGGCATCCCGTAATCGGTAAACATCAGGAAGGTCAGCGTGCGGGTGCGGATCTCGCGCTGCGGCACCAGGTGGTTGACCAGGGTCTGAAAGAAGGTCTCGTCCGGGATCCAGGTGGTGCGAAAAAAGCGCACCACGTCCCGGCGCTTGCGGATGAAATCGAGGATCGTCTCGATCGTGCGCCGGCGCAGGCACCACCACTGGCTGCCGATCATGATCTGCAGGTCCTCGGGGATGCGGCGCCTGAGCCCGAGCTTCTTCTGCACTTCGAGCGATGCGTAAAACAGCTTCTTGTGCTTGCGCTCGTTCAGGAAGTGGCGGTAGATCAGCCGTTCTTCCTTCATCCCGGTCTTGATCCAGTCGCTTTCGAAATAGTCGAAGCTCTCGATGTAATCCACATCGGCGGCTTCGAGATATTCGTGGGCGAATTCGGCCGACTTGATCGCCATGCAGTCGCCCGACACCATGTAGAAATGGGTCGCGCGCGGAAACGCGTCCACCGCCGCCTCGACCGCCTGCAGGGTCGCCTCGACCAGCGACCACTCGCCCCAGCCGCAGCGGATGCGCTTGCGGGCGAAGGTGACCGCCGGATTGTCGGCGAGCCCCTTGCGGATGGTTTCGTAATCCTCGGCCCTGGCGGACGCGTCGAAATGGATCGCCACCACATCGCCGGCCGCCGTCAGCTGCCGGGCCTGGGCAATGATCGCCTCCGGGTCCTTGTGGCACAGCAATATGAAGGCGATTTTTGCCATTATGGAAACAAAACCCTTGGCTTACCCCGCATTGTCAACATAGATAGCGTGAACGGACATTGAATAAACAGGGTTTCTTTGCTTTTTTGTTAAGAAAAGTCGCGTAGTATCCGGGCAGGCAGCGGAGGCAGGCACAGATGGGATTCCCGGGAACCTGGATGACCGAAAGCGAGAGCATGGTGTATCGGGTAGTGCCCAAATGCGCCTGCTCGACCATCGGCCAGATCATGTATTTCTCCGATCACGGGAAATTCTTCGATGGCGATATCCATGATGCGACCAGCGGGCTGCACAAATGGTCGCAGGAGCAGAGCCAGCCGCTGATCGAGGCCAATGTGAAGGCCCACAAGAGCTATGCCTTTACCGTGGTGCGCAACCCCTATACGCGCATCCTGTCGAGCTTTTTCGACAAGATCTGCGGCATCCAGCGCAACGGCAAGCGCTACCGCGGCAATCTGGTGCCGCTGCTGATCCAGAAATACGGGATCGAGGTGGGCAGCCCCGAAGACGGGTTCGAGTTCGATCAGATCAGGAGCTTTCGCCGCTTTCTGCTGTTTGCCCGCGACACGATCCGATGGCGCCGGCCGATGGACCCGGATATCCACTGGTCGGCCAGTTCGGGCCATGTCTCGACCTTCATCGTCAATGGCGGGCGCTACGATCACATCTTCTGGACCGAGAAGTTCAACGAAGGGATGCAGCAGGTGCTCGACGCGGTGGAGACGCCCCACGAGGTGGACCTGGCGAAAATCCCGCGCTTCAACGAAAGCGAGGGCCACGGGCCGAAGCGGGCGCATCCGGTCGAGGACTATTTCGACGATCTGTCCATGCACCTGGTCTACGAGATCTACAAGCGCGATTTCCGCCTGTTCAAATACGATTTCGAGGATCCCTCCAACAAGATGCCGGTGGGCGAGATCGACCTCGAGGAAGTCCACGCCAAGCTGGGGCGGTAGCGCCTGCGGCGGGCGGGGCGCTCCCGCCCCTCTCGGCCTGGCGGCCTGCGAGGGTTGGGCGTGGCTCATCCTGCGGATGAGCCTGATTCGAGGCCTCCGGCGGGGATATTTGTAGCAAGAGGAAGGGTCTGCGCCCTAGGCTCAGGACCCATCAATCCCACGTTCACAGTCCGGCAGATTTGCTTCCCGAACAGGCGCAAGACCGCAGGAATAGTGGTCGTTCGCCGGGAAAACCGTCCACTGGAAGGTTTTCTTTTCCGGCTCACTTCAAGGACTTGCAACGCATTCAGGGAGCAAATCCGCCTGAGCCCTGCGGGCGGTGCAGGCGCTTCATCTCAGGGGCCTTTTGCCCTTGGAAAGGGGACCACCCTGTCCGGCGGGCAAAAAGCTCCTGATAGCACGCGCCTCAAGCCGCTGTGAGCGCGGGATTGATGGGTCCTGAGCCTACAGGGCGCCGTGCTGGCGAAACAGCGCCTTGAGGTCGGTTTCGACCCGGGCGCCGAGGTGGCTGATCACTTCGGAGGCGGCGATATTGCCCATGCGCGCGCAGGTCTCGAGATCGTGGCCCTCCACGAGCCCCCAGAGGAAGGCCCCGGCAAACAGGTCGCCGGCGCCGGTGGCGTCCACCACCTCGGTCGGGATGGCGGGCACATGCCAGCGCCGGCCCTCGGCGAGCACGTGGCAGCCGTGCTCGCTTTCGGTGGCGACGACGATTTCCACCTCGCCGGCAGCCGCCTCGAGCGCGGCGTCGAAGCTGCCGGCGCTTTCATACATGGCCTCGATCTCGGCGCGGTTGGCAAACAGCAGGTCCACGTCGTTTTTCAGCATTTCGGCGAAGGCGTCGCGGTGGCGGGCGATGCAGAACGGGTCCGAAAGCGTGATCGCCACGCGCCCGCCCGCTCCCTTGCAGGCGCGGATCGCCTTGGCGAAGGCCTCGTGGCTTTCGGGCCCGTCGAAGCGGTAGCCTTCGAGGAAGATCCACTCGGCATCGGCGACCTGGGCTTCGTCGATATCCGAAGGCGCCAGGTGCTCGCTCACGCCGAGATAGGTATTCATCGAGCGCTCGCCGTCGGGCGTGACCAGCACGATGCAGCGGCCGGTCTCGGCCTCGGCCTCGGCGGGCGCGAGCGGGGTTTCGTAGACCGCGCCCTGGGCGCGCAGGTCATGGGCGAAGATGGCGCCGAGCTGGTCGTCCTTGACCTTGCCCACATAGGCAGCAGCCCCGCCCAGATGGGCAAAGCCGGCGATGGTATTGGCTGCCGAGCCGCCCGACATCTCGGTGGAGGGGCCGACCTGGTCGTAGAGCCGCACCGCCTGCTCGCGGTCGATCAGCTGCATGATGCCCTTGCCGATCCCGTGTTCGGCGAGAAAGGAGTCGGGCGCATGGGTCAGCACATCGACCAGGGCGTTGCCGATGCCGACGAGTTGGAATTTCTTGGTCACAGGTTCTTGTCCTCGTAGTGGCAGAGATCGCGGATCAGGCAGGCCGCGCATCTGGGTTTGCGGGCGGTGCAGGTATAGCGGCCGTGCAGGATCAGCCAGTGATGGGCGTGGCGCTGGTAGGGGGCGGGCACGTTGTCCTCGATGGCGCGCTCCACGGCGCTCACATCCTTGCCGGGGCAGATGCCGGAGCGGTTGCCAAGGCGAAAGATATGCGTGTCCACCGCCTGCGCCGGCAGGCCCCAGCCGATATTCAGCACCACGTTGGCGGTCTTGCGGCCTACGCCGGGGAGCGCGGTCAGCGCGGCGCGCGAGGAGGGGACCTCGCCGCCATATTCATCGACCAGTATTTCGGCCATGCGGATGATGTTTTTCGCCTTGTTGCGATAAAGGCCGATGGTCCTGATATGCTCGATCAGCCCGGCCTCGCCCAGCGCCAGCATCTTTTCGGGCGTATCGGCAATGGGCCAGAGGGCGCGGGTGGCCTTGTTGACCCCCGCATCGGTGGCCTGGGCCGAGAGGGTGACAGCCACCAGCAGCGTATAGATATTGGTGTGCTCAAGCTCGCCCCTGGGCTCGGGATCGGCCGCGTGAAAGCGGCGAAAGACCTCCGAGATCGTCTTGTAATCCATCTGACGTGCCGGTTTCTGCGCCATGCGCCCTCTATCGGACAGGGCCGCGCGCATGGCAAGGCAAAAGGCGCAGGATTCGGGTCGCAAAGGGCGCGCGGGGCTGGCATTGTGGGCCGGAAGGGGGGCGCATGGGCGAAACCATGGACGAAACGGAGCAGAGCTACCACGCAGAGGTGATCCGCCGGGCGATCGAGGCGATCGACGCGGCCGGCGGCGCGCCGCTCTCGCTTGGCGAACTGGCCGGGCGGATGCAGATGAGCCCCGCGCATTTCCAGCGCCTGTTTTCGCGCTGGGCCGGGGTGAGCCCGAAGCGCTTCCAGCAATATCTCACGCTGGGCCATGCCAAGGCGCTGCTGGAGGCGCGCTTCACCACGCTTCAGGCGGCCCATGCGCTGGGGCTTTCGGGCACCGGGCGGCTGCATGACCTGTTCATCCGCTGGGAGGCGATGAGCCCCGGCGCATATGCGCGCAAGGGCGCGGGGCTCGAGATCGCCACCGGCACCTTTGACAGCCCCTTCGGCCCGGTCGTGGCCATGGGCACCGCGCGCGGCCTGTGCGGGCTGGGCTTCGCCGCCGAGCTGGGCGAGGAGGCGGTGCGGGCCGACCTTGCCGCGCGCTGGCCCGAGGCGCGGTTTCGCCACGATCCGGGCGCGCTTGCGGGCTGGGTCGGGGCCGCCTTTGGCGGCGCCGGGCGGGTCCGCCTGCACCTCTCTGGCGCGCCGTTTCAGATCAAGGTCTGGGAGGCGCTGCTGGCGATCCCCTCGGGTCATGTGACCACCTACGGCGCGGTGGCCGCGGCGCTGAAAAGTCCGCGCGCCACGCGCGCGGTGGGCAGCGCGGTGGGGCGCAACCCGGTCGCCTTCCTGATCCCCTGCCACCGGGTGCTGCGCAAGTCCGGCGGGCTCGGGGGCTATCACTGGGGCCTGCCGGTCAAGCGCGCGATCCTGGCCTGGGAGTCGGCCCGGCAGGACGAGCAGGAGGCCGAAGGGCAGCGAGGCCCGGCCTGACCCCCTCCCGCCGCCCATGCGTGGCAACAGGCTCCCGTCTCAGGGGCGGCACAGGCAGAGGACGGGCCGGTCTTCGCCTCAGTTGAAGATGTTCTCCGGCACGTCCACATAGATGTCGGCCTGGCTGGCGCCGGGGGCGCCGCGCAGCACCGCGATGATCTCGCCATTCACCCGCACGATCCCGTCCTGACCGTCCTCGGACGGGCCCACGGACACGTCGGGGGTACCGCTGGTCACTTCCGGGTTCAAGCTGATCCGCAGGAAATCCTCGCCCTGGGTAAAATCGGTGATCTCCGCATATCCGGCCCCGGAAGCGGAATCGTGATAGAGCCAGAAGGTATCGTTGCCGGCCCCGCCGGTGGCGGTATCGGCACGGTCGAAGATCAGCGTGTCATTGCCCGCGCCGCCATCGAGGGTGTCGGCGTCATTGTCGATATGCCAGGCGAAATCGCGCTGCTCGGCGCGGACCAGCTCCTGGGCATTGCCGTAATGGTCCAGCACATCGTCGCCGTCGCCGCCCGAAAGCGTGTCGGCGCCACGGCCGCCGCGGATCGCGTCATTGCCGCCGCCGCCGGAGAGCACGTCATCGCCCGGGGCGGAGGCGCTGTCATGCTCGCCGCCGCTGATCACCTCGCTGGCATCGCCGCCGGTGATCCGGTCATTGCCCTGCCCGCCGTCGAGATAGGCCGAGGCGGTGCCGTCGGCGCGGATGCTGTCGGTGCCGGTGATCGTGTCATCGCCCGCGCCGCCGAACAGGGCCTGGGCCCCCTCTCCGGCACTCAGCGTGTCATTGCCGGCGCCGCCAAAGACATAGGCGGCGGCATCTCCGGCGCTGATGCTGTCATCGCCATCGCCCCCGTCAACCACGCTTACCGTGCCATCGGACTGCACCACGGGGGTGCCGTCCCAGGAGCCGAGCTGCCCCTCGCCGGTACCCTCCTGGCCATCATCGGGCAAGGTGAGGCTGTCGTCCTGGTCGCCAAGCTGCAGGTCGCTGGTATCGGTGACCTGGGTGCCGACGAAATTGACCCCCGTATCGGCATCGCTCTGTTCGCGCAGCAATTGCTGCAGCAGCGAGCCCTCGCCATCGGGCCGGTAGGAATCGTCAAAGGTCTCGGTGGGGCCGATCACGGTGCTTTCGTCTACCGGAGCGCCATAATCGTCGGGATCGTCATCGCCCGTATCCGGGCCGATCACGGTGCTCTCATCCACCGGGGCGCCGTAATCGTCGGGATCGTCATCCCCGGTATCGGGGGTCAGAATGTCGCCCGTGCCGCCATCGCCGCCATCCTCGCTCTGCCCAGCAGGCCCATTGGCACCGGCGTCGACGCCATCGCTCCCGTCGCTCCCGTCATTCAGCCCATTGCCCAGGTCTTCTTCCTCCCCGCTGCCGAAGATATCGGGCAGGAACACGACCGGCAGGAGGCTGACAAAGAGCAGGGCAAAGATCATGGAGCAGCTCACGGGATACGCGGTACGCGGCCATGGTAGCAGCGCCTCCAGGCGAGTCCAGCATTTGATGGCTAAAATTAGCAGCTAAATGGATGGATGGTTAACGCGGTTGCGACCCCGCGAAAGCGCGATACTATCGGCGCATGGAAGACCGGCCCGCCTCCCCTACCGCCTGTCCCCTATACACATATGA
>JALWTH010000347.1 GCA_027082975.1 Paracoccaceae bacterium
GTACCAGCTGCGCGCCCATGGCATCGGCTCCATCGGCGCGCAGCTGGTACTCATCTCGTGCACGCCGTCGCGCGCCGTGGCCAGGGTGACTTCGGTCAGGTGCAGCGCGTAGGATCCCGCCAGGCGCGGCGGGCGGCCCGCGCCGATGGCTTCGGCCATTTCCATGGGGCCGAGGGCGAAGTTCATCGCCGCCGCGCCAAAGCGCCTGACTTTCGGGTGTGTGCTCCCCCGAAGGCGGATGCGCCGGCCCAGCGGATGCTCGAGCAGGCGGCGGCGCAGGGTCAGGCGGCGGTGGAAACGGACCGGCGCGGCATTGTCCCAGGCGCGGGGCATTTTCAGCACGCCCCTGTCGGTGGTGATTTGCAACCCGTGGTTGTGCGGCGCGACGATGGAAGTGGTCAGCCGCGCCACCGGCCCGGCGGCGAAATGCAGCACGGCGGTGGAGAAATCCGGCGCCGCCCCGGCACCCGTCAGCCGCGCGGTGGAGGCGGTCACCCGCGCCACCGGGCCGAAATGGGCGATGAGCCAGGCGAGGTAATAGCCCGCATGTTCCAGCGTGCAGCCGGTGGCGAATTCGTCCGCCGCGGGCCAGGGCGCGCCGCTTTCGCTCACCCAGTCGGCGGTCGGGGCCTGGGGGATGAAGCCGTCGTCGAGCTCGGCATAGACCAGCAGCGGCCTGCCGAAGCGGCCCGAGCGCAGGGCGTGGCCAAGCGTCTGCGCCGCTTCGCCCAGCACCGAGGAGGGGGCGGAGGCGATATGCAGCCCCTCGGCTTCGGCCTGTTCGACAAGCGCGCGCGCCTGTTCCATCTGCAGGGTCATCGGCTTTTCGCTGAACACATGGTGGCCGGCGCCAAGCACCGCCTGGCTGACGGCGAAATGCTCGCGCGGATTGGTGAGATTGAGCACCAGCGCGCCGGGCTCGAGGCTCCGGAGCAGGGCCGGCAGGCTGTCATGGGCGCCAAGCCCCCAATGGCCGGCAAAGGCCGCCAGCCGCGCCGGGTCGCGGTCATGCACCCCGGCGATGCTGAGGCCGGGATACAGCGCAAGGGAGCGCATGTAGAGATCAGCGACAAAGCCTGCGCCGATGAGCGCGATCTGCGTCATGTCTGGCTCCTCCGGCTCCCGATCCGCTGCATTCCGGTTCTCCGTGCTGCCCGGCTTTCAGATTGCACAGAAAAATGTCAATATTTCGACCTGAAACGCCCGAATTGCGCGCCCAGGCTGGCGGGCAGCAGGCTGGCGGGCAGCAGGCGCGGGCAACAGGCGAGGGACAGGTGCGGTTTCGATTCGGCACACAGGAAATAGCGGTCAACATCCCCGACCGCGCGACACTGGAGCGCGAGGTGCGCGCGCGGCTGGCGGCGGGCGAGGGTTTCGCCCTGGCGACGATCAATCTCGACCACCTCGACAAGCTCCGGCGCGATGCGGGCTTTCGCGCGGCCTATGCGGCGCAGGATCTCGTGGTCGCCGACGGCAATCCGATCGTCTGGCTCTCGCGCCTGGCCCGCCGCCCGGTGGCGCTGCTGCCGGGCTCCGACCTGGTGGTGCCGCTGGCGCGGCTCGCGGCCGGGGCCGGGGTGAAGCTCGCTCTGGTGGGCACCACCGCGCCGGTGCTGGAAGCCGCCGGGGCGCGCCTGTGCGCGCAGGTCCAAGGGCTCGAAATCTGCGCGAAGATCGCCCCGCCGATGGGCTTTGACCCGGAGGGAGCGCAAGCGGGCGAGATCCTGGCGGCGCTGGAGAGGGCCGGCGCGGGGCTGGTGCTGGTGGCGCTCGGGGCGCCGAAGCAGGAGGTCTTCGCCGCGCGCGGGCGGCGGGAGCTGCCACGGGCGGGCTTCGCCTCGATCGGGGCCGGGCTCGACTTCATCGCCGGCAGCCAGAAACGGGCGCCGCGCTGGGTGCGCAGGCTGGCGATGGAATGGCTGTGGCGCGCGCTTTCAGACCCGCGCCGGCTGGCGGGGCGCTACCTGCGCTCGGCGCTGGCACTGCCGGGCCATGCCTGGCGGGCCTGGCGGATGCGCGGCAAATAGCGCGAAAGCCGCGCCCCCACCGCACGCCCGCTTTCGCCCCCGTTAACCTTTTGCCGCCATAACCGTCCCCGGTCGACCACCGGGGCAAAACCCCACCAGACAACGGGCCGGGCGACAACCCGGCGAGCATCGAGAAGCAGGCTTTTCCCCGCAGGCAGATCGCGGGGCTCCGGGGCAATCCCCCGCCACAGTCGCAACGAGCGGCGCCGCTCTCTCTCACAAGCCCGGCACAGCCCGGACCGCACAGCCCAGCCACCCCGCCTCCAAACCGGAGCGCGGGGCGCAGAGGCGCCCCCTTTCATCTTTCGCCAAATACTCCCGCCGGAGGCACGATTTTTCGCAGAAAAATCGCCTCCCCCCCGCGCCAGGCAAAAGCGCCGGGATGAAGCCCCGCACCGCCGCTGACCCTATCTGCGCGCAAGGCTGAGGGTAAAGATCCCCGCCCGCATCTTCAGCCGGTCGAGGGTCGGGGGGGCGGCGCCCGCCCCGCCGGCATATTCCAGCTCAAGGCGCAATTCCTGCAGGTAAAGCGGCGCGAGGTGGCCCGGCCCGGCGGTAATCTCATAGCGCATCCGGCAGATCAGACGCCCGCCTTCCCGGCGCCGGCCGGTGGGGCTGACCGCTACCACCCGCCGCCCGTCATAGAGCGAAAAGCCCTCGGGGCAGGCGCCCCCCGGCGGGCTGACCAGGCGGGCAAAGGCGCTGGCCGGGTCGATCACGCCCGGGGGCACGCGGGCGGCGACTGACAGGGGCGTGCGCTGGTCGGGCGGGGTGATGCGCACCTCGCGCACCCGGCCCGCGGGGCCGATCGCGAAGGAAATATCGCGCGTCTTGCGCGTGGCGCGGCTGGCCGAGGCATAGGCGAGGCTGCCATCGGGCAGGCGCCTGGCGGCGGCGGTGAAGCTGCCGTCAAACACGCCAAGGGGGGTGTGGCTGACTTCGGTGCCGAGGGCGGGGCCGGTCGCGCGCGCCTCGTAATGCAGCGTGCCG
>JALWTH010000348.1 GCA_027082975.1 Paracoccaceae bacterium
CCCCGGCCCCCTCGGCCAGAAGGGCCGAGCCCGAAGCCAGCCCCGCGCCCAGCAATGTTGCACGCAACAAGCATTTCATGGATGACATCCCCCGCAATAAGACTGCTTTCAATGCGCCGGATACTGACGGGTTTCAAGGGATTCTGCCAGCGCTTTCTCGACCCGGTGACACGCCCCGCCGGCGCTGGCCGGCGCCCACGGCCGGGCGCTCTGGAAAATGCCGCAATATCAACGCGCTGACCGACATTTTCCCGGGAATCGCCCCCCGTGCCACCGCTTCTCCCCCGGCGCGCCGCGGTACTGCCGGCGATTGTTTCAATACCTTGAACAATGCCGGGAACAATGCGCGGAAATGTTAACGAAGGGTTACCACCAAGGGGAGATTTTTATGCAGTTTTTTGCAACCGCAGGTGTATTTTTTCCTTGCAAGCACGCAAATGCCGGGATAGCCTCGAATGGCAAGCAGCAGAACAGGCTGTCGGTCCGGGCGAAACACCCACCCCACCCCTCGCTCCCTCGTCCGTGACCGGCAGCCGACCTGCAGGCCCTCCCGGCATTCCCAGGCCTCCCGAATCTCCAGGCCTCCCGATCTCCAGGCCTCCCGATCTCCAGGCCTCCCGATCTCCAGGCCTCCCGATCTCCAGGCCTCCCGATCTCCAGGCCTCCCGATCTCCAGGCCCCCCGGATCGGCAGCCGGGACCGCTTCCCCGATGCAAGCTCCGATGCAAAACCCCCTTGCACCGCCGACCGGAAAGACCGATAAATCCATGCGAAATCCGGCCGGCCAAACGACCGCCAGCCACATATCCCAGGAGGCCCCATGCGCGCCCGTATCTACCAGCCCGCCCGCAATGCCATGTCCTCCGGCATCGGCAAGACCCGCCACTGGGTGCTCGAATTCGCCCCCGAACAGGCCCGCGAAATCGACCCGCTGATGGGCTGGACCGGCTCCGGCGACACCCAGAGCCAGGTGCGCCTGACCTTTGCCAGCCGCGAAGCGGCCGAGGAATACGCCCGCACCCACGCAATCGACGCCCGGGTCTTCGCCCCCCACAAGCGCCGGCACAATATCCGCCCGGGCGGCTACGGCGACAATTTCGCCCCCACCCGCCGCCAGCCCTGGACGCATTAGGGCGTAGCCCCCCTTTCATCTTTCTGCAAATACTCCCGCCGGAGGCCCCGATTTTTCGCAGAAAAATCGCCCCTCCCGCCCGGTGCGGGCAGGGATCAGCGGTTGAAAAAGACTTCCGCCGCGGCGAGGAAGGCGCGCGGGCGCTCGGCATGCAGCCAGTGCCCGGCGCCGGGGATGCGGGCAAAGCGCGCCCTGGGAAACAGCGCCTGAATGCGCGCCCGGTGCTCGGGGCGCACATAATCGCTCTCGGCGCCGGAGAGAAACAGCACCGGCCCGTCAAACCGCCCGCGGGTCTCGGGAAAGCCGGTGATCAGCTCCATATCGCGGCCCAGCACGTCGAGATTGAGCCTCCACTTCTTCGCCTTCAGGTCCAGCGATTGCAGCAGAAAGGCGCGCAGTTCGGGGGCTTCGACCGTGCGCGCCAGCGCCGCATCGGCCTCTTCGCGGGTATTGATCCGCGCAAGGTCCAGCCCCTGCATCGCCTCGACCAGGTGGCGCAGGCTGTGCTCATAGGCCACCGGGGCGATATCGGCCACCAGCAGCCGGCGCACCATCTCGGGCCGGCTGAGCGCCAGCACCATCGCCGCCTTGCCGCCCATCGAGTGGCCCAGCACATCGGCCCGCCCGCCCAGCGCCGCGATGACCTCGGCCAGGTCGGCGGCCATCCCGGGGTAGGACTGGCTGTCTGCGCGCGGGCTCTGGCCGTGGTTGCGCATGTCCACCGTTACCACCCGGCGCGCGCGCGCCATGCGCCGGGCGATCGCCCGCCAGTTGCGCCCGGAGCCGAACAGCCCGTGCACGATCAGCACCGGCGGTAGGCTCTCATCCTCGCCATATGTGGTCATTGCCAGCATGAGACTGTATCTAGGGCCTGAGCGCGGCGGGCGAAAGGGCAAGACATGGACCTGCGGGAGAAAGCGGAGCATCTGGCGCGGCTGATGGGGGAGCGGCTGGACGCGACCGGCGAGGGCTTCGAAGCGCGCCTTGCCCATGCCGGCAAGCGCCTGCCGCGCCATATCCGCGCCGAAGGCCGGCTGATCGCCGAGGCGCTGGCACTGGCCGAGCACCCGACGCTCTCGCGCCAGATCGACCAGCGCCGCCTGAAGCGCGCCTGCCGGGCGGTGGAGCGCTACCTGCTCGGCGTCGATCCGTGGGCGCGGCGCAAGGCGGTGTTTCTCGACTGGCTCGCGGGGCTGGCCTTTGCCCTGCTGGTGGTGCTCGGACTGAGCCTTCTGGTGCTGCACTGGCGCGCATTGATATAGGTGGGACATTCGGAAACGGGCCGGGGCCATTTGCCGCCCTGCCGCATATGCGGGGTGCAGCTGCGTCAGTCCGCCACGCGAAACCGGTTTTCCGGAAAACCGGTTTTCCGGAAAACCGGAAAAGTGGTATATTACTGAAACCGAACAGCTTTTCTCACTTTCCTTGGCTCGTATCGGCAGAAATCGCCTCCGGCGGCGGGGCGCCGAGCGCCTCGCGATAGACCAGGGTCACGGTGATGAAGCTCACATACAAGAGCAGATACCAGCTGCCCATCTTGGAAAGCGAGGCCCAGGCGGCCTCGCTCGTGCCGGCATAGACCCAGGTGCCGGTGCGGGTGCCGACATTTTCGGCGATCCACAGGAAAAACGCGCTGAACAGCGCCGCCAGCGGCAGCCACATCCAGTAGGCGCGCCCGATGGTGAACCATATCCGCGTGCGCCAGAACACCGCCACCGTCGCCGCCATCAGCAGCCAGCGCAGGTCCGGCAGGAAGTGGTGGGTGAAGAAATTCGCATAGATCGCCACCCCCAGCGCCACGCTCAGCCAGTAGGGCGGGTAGGGAGTGAAGCGCATGTCGAAGCTGCGGATCACCCGGGCCTGAAACGAGCCCACCGAGGCATACATGAAGCCGGAGAAAAGCGGCACGCCCCAGATCTTCAACACTCCCGGCTCCGGGTAGGCCCAGGAGCCCGCATGGACCTTGAAGATCTCCATCGCCGTGCCGGTGAGGTGAAACAGCAGGATCACCCGCACTTCGCGCCAGCTTTCGAGGCGGAAATACAGGAACGCCGCCTGCAGCAGGACCGCCCAGGCCACCAGCGCGTCATAGCGCGCGATCGGCCATTCGGGGCGCCAGAGCGCCTTGCTGAGCAGGATTGCGGCCAGCATGGCGCCGCCGAACAGCGCCGCCCAGCCCTGCTTGAGGACAAAGAGCACGAATTCCGCCAGCCCGTGCGGCAGGCGGGCGCGCACCATCTGGCCGAGCCGGTGTTCGCGGGCGCGCAGGTCGGAGGCGGGTGGTTTTTCCAAGCGGTGCCCTCCCTCCGGCCGCCCGGGGCTCAGACGAACTGCTCGCGGATCAGCCTTTCCTCGAGCCCGTGGCCGGGGTCGAACAGGATCCGGTGGCGGATATCCTCGCGCGAGCGGATCTCGACCGCGGCCACATTGCGCACGCTGCGGCTGTCGGCATCGGCCATGACCGGGCGCTTTTCGGCCTCGAGCACGTCGAAGCGCACCAGCGCGCCCTTGGGCAGCAGCGCGCCGCGCCAGCGCCGGGGGCGAAAGGCGGCCATGGCGGTGAGCGCCAGCACGTCGGAGCCGATCGGCAGGATCGGCCCGTGGGCGGAGTAATTGTAGGCGGTGGAGCCGGCGGGCGTGGCCACCAGCGCGCCGTCGCAGACCAGCTCTTCGAGGCGCAGGCGCCCGTCCACGCTGATCTGCAGCTTGGCCGCCTGGGGGCCGGCGCGCAGGAGCGCCACCTCGTTGATCGCCAGTGCCTCGTGCAGGCGGCCATCCATGCCGGTTGCGCGCATTTCCAGCGGGTTGATGATGGTCTCCTCGGCGGCGGCGAGGCGGGCGGGCAGGTCGGCTTCGCCATATTCGTTCATCAGGAAGCCGACGGTGCCGCAATTCATCCCGTAGATCGGGATTTCGAGCGCGCGGGTGGCGTGCAGCGTGTCGAGCATGAAGCCATCGCCCCCCAGCGCCACGATCACGCTGGCCTGTTCGGCGGGCACCGAGCCATAGCGCGCGCCGAGCGCGGCGCGCGCCTTTTGGGCAAGCTCGGTCTCGGAGGCGGTGAAATGGATGCTCGGCGCGTCGCTCATGGCCTTTCTCCTGCTGGCCCTTCTGCCTTATCCGATCCGCGCGCCATTAGAAAGGCGCGCTATCCGGTGCGGTCTCACGGAAACGTGATGCATCGGAGCCGGCGAAACCGCTGGAGCCCTTCCGCTGCGAGTCATAGTCTTGGACGACACCAGTCCGAGGAGCTTCCGATGCCGCTTTCCCTTTCCCGCCGCAGCTTCCTTGCCACCGGCAGCGCCGCTGGCGCGCTCGGCGCGCTTGGCCTTGCCCGCCCGGCGCTGTCCGCTTCCGGCGGCTTCGAGACCCCGCTTGCGATCCCGCCGCTGGAGCGGGGCCGGCTTGAAGGAGGCAGGCGCATCTTCGACCTCACCATGCAGGACGGCAGGCACGAATTCTTCAGCGGCTACCACACCCCGACCAAGGGCATAAACGCCAGCTACCTCGCCCCGGTCCTGCGCCTCACCAGGGGCGAGATGACCCGCTTCAATGTCACCAATGCCCTCGGCCACACCACCACGCTGCACTGGCACGGCTTCAACCTGCCGGGCATCGCCGATGGCGGCCCGCACCAGCAGATCGCCCCGGGCGAGACATGGCAGCCGGAATTCGAGATCGTGGAGGCGGCCTCGACCATGTGGTTCCACTCCCACCAGATCCACGAAACCGCCCCCCAGGTCTGGGCCGGGCTCGCGGGCATGGCGATCATCGACGATGGCGAAAGCCCCCCCGGCCTGCCCGGCGAATACGGCATCGACGACATCCCGGTGGTGCTCCAGGACCGGCGCTTCCAGCTCAATGGCACCATGCCCTACCGCGCCAGCATGCACGACCGCATGGCCGGGATGCAGGGCAATTACCCGGTGCTGAACGGCACCATCTCGCCCTATCTCGAGGTCACGCGCGAGGCGATCCGCCTGCGCCTGCTCAACGGCTCCAACGGCTCGATCTACCACCTCGCCTTTTCCGATCTGCGCCCCTTCCAGGTGGTCGCCTCCGATGGCGGCCTGCTGGCGGCGCCGGTGACGATGAAGCGCCTGACCCTGGCCCCGGGCGAGCGGGCCGAGATCGTGGTGCGCCTGAAGGCGGGCGAGCCGGTGAGCCTGCACGCCCTGGCCCCCGCGGCGGGCGGCGGCAACCGGGGCGGCGGCATGATGGGCGGCATGATGGGCGGCGGCGGCATGATGGGCGGCATGACGGGCGCGCAAAGCCCGGAATTCGCGCTCATGGAGCTGCGCCCGGCGGCCACGCTCGAGCCCAGCCCGCCGCTGCCCGCGCGCCTTGCCGACCTGCCCGCGCCGGACCCGTCCAGCGCCACCAACAGGCGCCAGTTCCTGCTCGAGATGGGCATGGGGCCGCGAATGATGGCCGGCGGCGGCTTTACCATCAACGGCCAGTCCATGGACATGACCCGCATCGACCACCGGGTGAAGATGGGCGAGGCCGAGATCTGGGAGATCGGCAATGCCGGGCCGATGGCGCACCCCTTCCATGTGCACAACACCCAGTTTCGCATCCTCAGCCGCAACGGCCGCCCGCCCGCGCCGCACGAGGCCGGGCGCAAGGATACGGTGCTGGTGCAGCCCGGCGAGCGGGTGGAGCTGCTGGTGCGGTTCGACCATTACGCCGACCCGCAGGCGCCCTACATGTTCCACTGCCACATTCTCGAGCACGAAGATGCGGGCATGATGGGGCAGTTCGTCGTGGTCTGAGGCTCCGAGTTTCAGGCGCCCCCCTGAAATAACCATGTCATTACAGCAATATACCAGTTTTCCGGTTTTCCGGTTTTCTGGAAAAGCGGTCCCGCGCCGGGCCGCGGCGCGAGGGGGCGGCGGCGCAGTGGTGCATGGGAGGGTGCATGGCCGGACCATGTCTCCACAAGGCGCCTCAGCCCAATAACCTCTTGAAGCTGCGGCCATGAGCACATAAGGACTGAAAACCCTCCCGCACTGGAACCTTTCGGAGAGCGCCCCATGAAGAAAATCCTCCTGCCCCTCGCCCTGCTGCTCGTCGCGCTGGCCTATTTTGTGATCACAAAACAGATGCGCCCGGCCCCCGCGCCGATGGGAGGCATGTCGGGCATGTCGGGGGGCATGTCCGGCATGGCCATGCAGCCCGCCCCGGCCGGTCTCGACCTTGCCCGCAAGCGCCGCTCGGATGCCGGGCTGTTCGTGGCGGAAATCGCGCCGCAAAGCCCGGATTTCGACCGCAACACGATCCACGCCTGGCGCCTGACCCTCAAGGATGCCGCCGGCAATCCGGTGAGTGGCGCCGAGATCAAGGCGGATGGCGGGATGCCCCAGCACAATCACGGCCTGCCGACCCGGCCCGAGGTCACCCCCGGCGCCGAGCCGGGCCAATACCTCATCCGCGGCCTGCGCTTTCACATGCCCGGCTGGTGGGAGTTGCGGCTGGATGTTGCCGCCGGGGCGCAGCATGATAGCCTCACCTTCAACCTGATGCTTGAATGACGGTGCCCCAATGACTCGCGGCGCGAAGATCCTGCTGGCGCTGGCGCTCCTTGCCGGGGCGGGCTGGCTGTTCTGGCAGATGCGGGGCCCGGCGCCGGTGAGCGATTCCGAGCGCGCCATGGCGCGGCGCCTCAGCCTGATCTCGCTGCCGCCCCTGCCGCCCGATCCCTCCAATGCGGTGGCCGACGACCCGCGCGCCGCCGCGCTGGGCGAGGCGCTGTTCAACGATACCGGCTTTTCTTCCAATGGCGCGGTGGCCTGCGCCACCTGCCACCAGCCGGACAAGCAGTTTCAGGACGGCCTGCCGCTGGGGCGCGGCCTGGGCACCACCGCGAGGCGCACCATGCCGCTTGCCGGGGTGGCGCGCGATGCGTGGTTCTTCTGGGACGGGCGGGCGGACAGCCTCTGGGCGCAGGCGCTGGGGCCGGTGGAAAGCGCGGTCGAGCACGATTTCACCCGCGCCGAGGTGGCCCGGCGCATCGCCGCCGAATACCGCGCGCCCTACGAAGCCCTGTTCGGCCCGCTGCCGGACCTGCCCGAGACCGGCCCGGCCAGCCCGCTCGGCTCCGAATCCGCCCGCGCCCGCTGGGCCGCCCTCGCGCCCGCGCAGCAGCAGGCGATCAACCGCATCTTCGCCAATTTCGCCAAATCCATCGCCGCCTATGAGCGCACCATCGCGCCGCAAGAGACCCGCTTCGACCGCTTCGCCGCCGGCGACGCGGGCGCGCTCAGCCCCGAGGAGCTGCGCGGCTTTCGCCTGTTTGTCGGCAAGGCCCATTGCGTCAATTGCCACAACGGGCCGCGCATGAGCGACGATTTCTTCCACAATACCGGGGTGAAAAGCCCGCACACGCCCCCCACCGATCACGGCCGCGCCGGGGCGCTTGCGCGGGTGGCGAGCGATCCGTTCAACTGCCTCGGCCCCTATTCCGATGCCGCGCCCGAAGACTGCGCCGAACTGCGCTACATGGCGCGCGATCCGGCTCCGTTCGAACGCGCCTTCAAGACGCCTTCGCTGCGCGGCGTGGCCGGGCGCGCGCCCTATATGCATGCGGGCCAGATCCGCACCCTGTCCGGGGTGGTCGAGCATTACAACCGCGCCATCCCCGGCCCCTCCGGCCATATGGAACTGAGCCCGCTGAACCTGACCTCGGGCGAAAAGGCCGCGCTGGTCGCCTTTCTCAAGGCCCTGTGAGGGGGGCGGGGCGGCAAAGCGCGCCTGCGGCGCGCGGATTTGAGGCCTCCGGCGGGGATATTTGAGAACAGAAGAAGGGGGCTGGGCCGCGCAACGCTGTCGGGCAAATCGTCTCTCTGGTCGCATTTCGTGTTGTAAATCGCCGCGCGCGCGCTAAACAGCGCCCGAGTGAGACAGGCCCAGGGAGATGCGCCATGACCGATTCAGTCCGGGATTCCGGTTTCTTCACCGAGAAGCTCGCCAGCCGTGACCCGGAGATTGCCGCGGCGATCCGGGGCGAACTCACCCGCCAGCGCGACGAGATCGAGCTGATCGCTTCCGAAAACATCGTCTCGGCGGCGGTGATGGAGGCGCAGGGCTCGGTGATGACCAACAAATATGCCGAGGGCTATCCGGGCCGGCGCTATTATGGCGGCTGTCAGTGGGTGGATGTGAGCGAACAGCTGGCGATCGACCGGGCCAGGGAGCTGTTTGGCTGCGAATATGCCAATGTGCAGCCCAATTCCGGCTCTCAGGCCAACCAGGGCGCCTTCATGGCCACGATCAAGCCGGGCGATACCATTCTGGGGATGAACCTCGCTTCCGGCGGCCACCTCACCCATGGCGCGGCGCCGAACCAGTCCGGGAAATGGTTCAACGCCATCCAATACGGCGTGCGCAAGCAGGACAGCCTGATCGACTACGACCAGGTGGCCGATCTCGCCCGCACCCACAAGCCGGCGCTGATCATCGCCGGCGGCTCGGCGATCCCGCGCCAGATCGACTTCGCGCGCTTTCGCGAGATCGCCGACGAGGTGGGCGCATACCTGATGGTGGACATGGCCCATTTCGCCGGCCTGGTGGCGGCGGGCGAGCATCCGAACCCGTTTCCCCATGCCGATGTGGTCACCACCACCACCCACAAGACCCTGCGCGGCCCGCGTGGCGGCATGATCCTCACCAATGACGAGGCGCTGGCGAAAAAGATCAATTCGGCCATCTTCCCCGGCATCCAGGGCGGCCCGCTCGAGCATGTGATCGCCGCCAAGGCGGTGGCTTTCGGCGAGGCGCTCAGGCCCGAATTCAAGAGCTATATCAAGGCCGTGCGCGCCAATGCGGTGGCGCTGGCCGACCAGCTGATCAAGGGTGGGCTCGATATCGTCACCGGCGGCACCGACACCCATGTGCTGCTGGTGGACCTGCGCCCCAAGGGGGTCAAGGGCAATGCCACCGAAAAGGCGCTGGGGCGCGCCAACATCACCTGCAACAAGAACGGCATCCCCTTTGACCCGGAAAAGCCCACCGTGACCTCGGGCATCCGCCTGGGCACGCCGGCGGGCACCACGCGCGGCTTCGGCGAGGCGGAGTTTCGCGCCATTGCCGACATGATCGTCGAGGTGGTGGACGGGCTTGCGGCCAATGGCGAAGAGGGCAACGGCGCGGTGGAAGAGAGCGTCAAGGCCCGCGTCGCCGAACTCTGCGCGCGCTTTCCGCTCTACGAGGGGCTGTAAGCCGGCCCCTTTCATCTTTCGCCAAATACTCCCGCCGGAGGCACGATTTTTCGCAGAAAAAACGTTTCCGCGCGATATCGGCGTGCCGGGCAGTCTTCGCGCGCCTTCCGCCCGGCCCCCGATTTTTCGCAGAAAAATCGTAGCGGCAAAAGATGAATATTTCGTCAAGCGCTACAGGTGGGGGCGCCCTCAGCCCTTTCCGCCGTGGAGCAGCGCGCGGGCCACGTCTTCGCGCACTTCGCCGCGCGCCACCATTTCGCGCGCCACGCGCTCGATCTCGTCGCCCTCAGCGCCTGCGGCGATGGCGACATTGCGCGCGTGCAGGCTCATGTGGCCGCGCTGGATGCCTTCGCCGGCGAGCGCGCGCAGGGCCGAGAAATTCTGCACCAGCCCCACCGCCGCCATCACCCGGGCGAGGCGCCCGGCGCTGGTCGCGCCCATGATCGCCAGCGCCGCCTGCGCGGTGGGGTGGGCGCGGGTGGCGCCGCCGACGATGCCCACCGCCATGGGCATTTCCAGCGTGCCGATCAGGTCGCCCGCCGCGTCCCGCTGCCAGCGGCTGAGCGGTCCGTACCGGCCCGAGCGCGCGGCAAAGGCATGCGCGCCCGCCTCCAGCGCCCGGCTGTCATTGCCGGTGGCCAGCGCCACCGCGTCGATGCCGTTCATGATGCCCTTGTTATGGGTCGCGGCGCGGTAGGGGTCGGCAGCGGCAAAGGCGTAGGCGGCGACGATCCCCTCCACCATCCCGGCGCCGATCTCGCCTGCCCGCCAGCGCGCCCGCGCCCGTACCAGCCGGCGGTCGGCGAGGTTCGAGAGGATCCGCAGGCCCACGCGCGCCCCGGTCCAGCTTTCCAGATGCGGGGCCAGCGCCTCGGCCATGGTGTTGACCGCATTGGCCCCCATCGCGTCGCGCACATCCACGATCAGGTGGACCACGAGGAATTCCCCCGCCACGCGCGTCTCGAACGTGCGAAAGCCGCCGCCGCGCTCCACCAGCACCGGGTCGCAGGCGTTGCAGATGGCGGCGATTTCCTCGGCCCTGTCCTCCAGAATTGCGCGGGTCGCTGCCATGTCGCTCACCCCGATCAGCTGCACCTGCGCGATCATGCGCGGCGCGTCCGCCTCGGTCGTGACTCCGCCGGTTGCGCGGCAGGCCCGTGCGCCGTTGCACACGGCCGCGACCACGCTGCTTTCCTCGCTGGCCATGGGCACCAGCACCTCTTCGCCGTCCACGATCAGGTTGGTGGCCACGCCGAGCGGCACGCCCATCACCCCGATCACGTTTTCCGACAGCATCTCGGCGAGGTCGCCATCCACCTCGGCGGCGCGGGCGAGGCGCGCGGCCTGCTCTTCGCCGAGGCCGGTTTCGGCGACAATACGCGCGAGGCGCTCGGCGCGGGTGAGGTTGTGAAAGCCGGGCAGGCGGGAAGTGGGCATGGCGCTCTCCGTTTCTTCGATAAAGCCCGCGCGCCGGTCCGCGGTCAAGAAAAAGCCGCCCCGGAGGGTGTCCGGGGCGGCTGCATGGCTGGTTCGGGAGAGGAGGGACGGGTTGAAGGTAAACCAGCCAATTCCGTTTCTCGCGGGCTCAGTTCCAGCCGAACTGCACCAGGATGCCGGTCTCGCCGCCCGACTGGGCCACGGCGGCGTCGTTGCCTTCGCCGAACTGGAACACGCCGTAGGCATTGGAGCCCGCGCCCTGGGCCAGCGTGCCGGTATTGTTGTTGCCGTCCTGCACGATCAGGCCGAAATCGTCGCCGCCCTGCTGGGCGATGCCGGCGCCATTGCCGGTGCCGTTCTGGGCCACGTTGGCCTGGCCGTTGAGCGCCAGTGCCAGCGAAATCAGGCCGAGGCCGAGGCGCATCTGCTGCTCCTCCTGGGCGTTCTGCGGGGTGATCTCGAAGGAGATGCTCCCCCCGGCATGGGCCGGCGCGGCGCTCAGGGCGGCGAGGGCGAGGGCGGTGGAAAGGACGATGCGTTTCATGGTTTTTCTCCGATATTGGCAGTGTGATTGTTGCTTGGTTGGTTCAAAGGTCGATGCTGGGGCAGGTGAGGCGCGTGCCGTTCCATTCCAGGGTGAAGTCGATGTCGAAATCCTCGGGATCGCCCGACATCATCGAGCGGCCAAGGGTTACGTCCTCGCCTGCCTCCAGGGCAAAGGCGCCGCCCTGGCGGATATTGGCGGAGCCGCCGCGCGAGGTCTTGCGGATCTCGAGGCTGTAGGTGCCTTCGATGTCTTCTTCGGCGGCGAGCCGGGCGGCGATCTCGACCATGCGGCCGGTATCGTGCATCTCGACCGCGCAGCTCATCGGCAGCGGTGTGGTCTCGGCCTTGGGCGAGGCGGCGGCGGCGACCCCCAGGGCGACAAGCAGTGCCGCGGCGGCGGGGATCGGGTGGGGGA
>JALWTH010000349.1 GCA_027082975.1 Paracoccaceae bacterium
GAGCAAATCCGCCGGACAGGGTGGGCCCCCTTTCCAAGGGCAAAAAACCCCTGAGATGAAGCGCCTGCACCGCCCTTCGGGTCCGGCGGATTTGCTCCCTGAATGCGTTGCAAGACCTTGAAATAGCGCCACTATTCCTGCGGTCTTGCGCCTGTTCAGGAAGCAAATCTGCCGGACTGTGAACGTGGGATTGGTGGGCCCTGAGCCTAGCTCAGGACCCATCAATCCCTTCAAGCGATCCCCGTTGCCGCCCCTCTCAGCGGGCCTTTTCCTTCGCCACATAAGCCACCCGCGCGCCGGCCCGGCTGGCGGTGACCACGCCGAGCGATTTCAGCTTGCGGTGCAGCGCGCTGCGCTCCATGCCGACGAACTGGGCGGTTTTCGAAATGTTGCCGGCGAAGCGGTTGATCTGGGTGAGCAGGTAGTCGCGCTCGAAGGCCTCGCGCGCCTCGCGCAGGGGCAGCATGGCCAGCGCCCCGGTGACGATGCCGCTCTCGCCCGGAGCCGGCCCGCCGGTGGCCGGGCGGCTGCTTTCGGGGATTTCGTCGCCGCGGATCGGGCCTTCGCCCTCGCCCAGGATCAGCACCCGCTCGATCACGTTCTTGAGCTGGCGCACATTGCCCGGCCAGGGCATGGTCTGGAGGATGGCGATGGCCTCGTCGGACAAGTCGCGCCGGGGCAGGCCCTGGGAGCGGTTCAGCTCGGCGATGAAGTGGCGGGCAAGCTCGGGGATGTCCTCGAGCCGCTCGGTGAGCGCCGGCACGCTGATCGGCACCACCGCGAGGCGGTGAAACAGCTCCTGGCGGAAATTGCCCGCGGCCACCTCGGCTTCGAGGTCCCTGGTGGTGGAGGAGATCACCCGGATATCCACCTCGACCCTTTCGCTGCCGCCGACCCGGGTGAAGCTCTGGTCCACCAGCACGCGCAGGATCTTGGACTGGGTGCCCGGCGGCATGTCGGCCACCTCGTCGAAATAGAGCACCCCGCCATTGGCCTCCTCCAGCAGGCCCGGCTCGATGCCGCGCTCGGCGCTTTCGCGGCCGAACAGCACCTCTTCCATGCGCTCGGGGGCGATGGCGGCCGACGAGACGCAGACGAACGGCCCGTCCGCGCGCGGCGAATGGGCGTGGATGTAGCGCGCGGCGATCTCCTTGCCGGCGCCGGCGGGGCCGCTCAGCATGACCCGGCCATTGGAGCGCGTCACCTTGTCGAGCTGGGCCTTCAGCGCCTTGAAGGCGGTGCCGCTGCCGATCATCTCGCTCGGTCCCTGGTCGCGCTGCTTGAGCTGGCTGTTTTCGCGGCGCAGGCGGCTGGTCTCCATGGCCCGGCCGATCACCACCAGCAGCTGGTCGATATTGAACGGCTTTTCGATGAAGTCATAGGCCCCCTGCTTGATCGCGGCCACCGCGATCTCGATATTGCCGTGGCCGGAGATGATCACCACCGGCACGTCCGGATATTCGGTGCGGGCGAGCTTGAGGATGTCGATCCCGTCCATGTCGCTGTCCTTGAGCCAGATGTCGAGGATCATCAGCGCCGGCGGCTCGGCCCTGAGCTGGGCGAGGCATTCGTCGGAAGAGCCCGCAAGGCGGGTGGTGAAGCCCTCGTCGATCAGGATATCGGAAATCAGTTCGCGAATGTCGCGCTCGTCATCGACAATCAGGATATCGCCCATCCGTTACCTCTTTCTGCTCGCTTGAAGCTGCTCCGGCTGCCCGCCAAGGGGCAGGAAAATACTCACCAGCGCCCCGGCATGGGCGCCGGTCTCAAAGGGCGGCGCGTCCTCGAGCGCCAGCGTGCCGCCATGCTCCTCGATGATCTTCTTGACGATCGGCAGGCCCAGCCCCGTGCCCTTGTCGCGGGTGGTCACATAGGGCTCGAACAGGCGCGCGCGGTCCGCCGGCAGGCCGATTCCGTTATCGGCCACGGTGATGCGCACGGTCTCGTCGTCGACTTCCATGCGGACCTTGATGCGGGGCTTGTAGCCGGTATCCTCGGGATGTTTTTTACGATAGGTTTCAGTGGCTTCGCCGGCATTCTTGATCAAGTTAGTCAGCGCCTGGCCGATCATGGTGGCATCCACGTCCAACTCCACCGGCGCGTCGGGAAGATCCGCCTCGATCTCCACCCCGTCGCCCTCCTGCCCGGCCTCCTGCAAAAGCGCCACATCGCCCACCAGGCGGGTGAGGTCGGTCAGCCGGCGCTCGGGCTCGGGCATCCGGGCGAAGCGGGAGAATTCATCGACGATCCGGCGCAGGTCGTTTGTCTGGCGGATGATCACGTCGGTCAGCGCGGCGACGCCGCTTTCCTCTTCCTCGCTGGCGGCGCGGGCAAACTTGCGCCGGATGCGCTCGGCGGAAAGCTGGATCGGGGTCAGCGGGTTCTTGATCTCGTGGGCGATGCGCCGGGCCACGTCGCCCCAGGCCGCCAGCCGCTGGGCGCTCACGAGGTCGGTCACGTCGTCAAAGGCGATCACGTAGCCCTCCAGCGCCCCGTCGGCGCCGCGCCGCTGGGCCATGCGCACCAGCAGGCTCTCCTGCTTGCCGCGCCGGGTCAGGCGCAGCTCTTCGAGCACGCTGGCGCCGGAGCCCGCGCGCAGGCGGTCGAACAGCGGGGTGAATTCGGGCACCAGATAGCCGATCCGGTGCTCCAGCGCCTCTTCCTCTTCCAGAGCCAGCAGGTGCTGGGCGGCGCGGTTGATGAAGGTGACGCGCCCCTCCGGGTCGAGCCCGATCACCCCGGCCGTCACCGAAGACAGCACCGAATCGAACAGCCGCCGGCGGCGCTCGATCTGCTCGCTGTTTTCCAGCAGGGCGGCACGCTGGGCGCGCAACTGGCGGGTCATGCGGTTGAACAGCCGGCCCAGCATGGCGATCTCGTCGTCGCCCGGCTCCTCGCGCACCACCACGTCGAGATCTCCCGCCCCGACCCGCTGCGCCGCCCCGGCGAGCCGCCCCACCGGCCCGGCCAGGCGCTCGGCGAACCACATCCCCAGCAGC
>JALWTH010000350.1 GCA_027082975.1 Paracoccaceae bacterium
GTCGAGCAGCATCAGCGGGCGCGCCCTGGTCAGGGCGCGCCCGCTGATGCTGCTCGACGAGCCCTTCTCGGCGCTGGGTCCCGGTCTGCGCGCGGAAATGCTGGCGCTGGTCGCGGAACTCGCGCGCGAGAGCGGCGCACTGGTGCTGATGGTCAGCCACGAGCCGCGCGACGCGCGGGCAATCGCCCGGGAGGTGGTGCTGGTGGCCGAGGGCCGCGCCCATGCGCCGGTGGCGACCGCCGGGATATTCGCCAATCCGCCCGCCGCGCTGCGGGACTATCTCGGCAATCGCAACGCGCCGTGAAAAGGGCGCCGCGCGGGCGCCCTCTCTCGTTTCTGCCGGCTTACAGGTTGGCCTGCTTGCCGCGATGCTTGATCGGGTACCAGAGCTTCTTGTTGGTCAGATACAGCAGCACCGACAGCAGCGACAGCATCAGAACCGCCATGAAGCCGGCCCGCTTGCGCGCCATCATCTTCGGCTCGGCGGCCCACATCAGGAAGGCGGCGACATCCTCGGCTTCCTGCTCGAGCGTGGCAGGCGTGCCGTCGTCATATTCCACATCCTCGCCCGCAAGCGGCGGGGGCATGGAGATCCAGCCGGTGGAAAAGGCGGTGTTCTCGTAGAAGGTGGTGCCGGCGACCTCTTTTTCCTCGCCGGTAAAGCCGGTGAGGATCGAGTAGATGTGCTCGGGCCCGCCGATCCCCTTGAACAGCGGGTTGATGAGCAGGCCGTGCGGGCCCTCGAAGCCCTTGCGGGCCTTGGCCATCAGGCTCAGATCCGGGGCGTTGGGGTCGTTGGAGGGCGGGAAGTGGTCCGAGGGCTTGGCCGGGCGGGTATCGTCCAGGTCGGGATCAAACACCTCGAAATTTTCCTTGGCATAGGCGCGCACCTCGTCCTCGCTGTAGCCCGGCCCGCCCGGGTCGGCCAGCGTGCGGATCGGCACGTATTTCAGCCCGTGGCAGGAGGCGCAGACCTCGGTATAGACCTTCAGCCCGCGCTGCAGCTGGACCGGATCATATGTGCCGAACGGCCCCTCGAAGGAAAAGGCGATGTCTTCGGTATGCCCGCCTTCGCTCGCCAGAGCCACGCCGCCGGTGGTGCCGGTGGTCAGGACCAGAGCCGCGCTGAGTGCAAGTTTCTTCAACATGTTCTGCATCCTTCTCATTCTGCCGCGTCGGGGTAGTGGGCGACGAAGTCTTCTTCGATCGTGGCCGGGATGGCCCTGGGCTTTTCCAGCACGCCGAGGATCGGCAGGATCACCAGGAAATAGGCGAACCAGTAGGCCGCGCCGATCAGGCTGAGCGTGGGGGCGATGCCCTGCGGCGGCTGGCTGCCGCACCACATCAGCACGATGAAGTCGATGATCAGCAGGCGGAACCACCACTTGAACATCGGCCGGTACTTGCCCGAGCGGACCCGCGAGGTATCCAGCCACGGCACCAGCGCCATGACGATGATCGCGCCGAACATGGCGATCACGCCGAAGAACTTGGCGTCGATGATGCCGCCCGACAGGAAGCTCGCAGCCTTGACCACCCAGACATCGGCGGTAAAGGCGCGCAGGATCGCGTAGAAGGGCAGGAAATACCATTCAGGCACGATATGCGCGGGCGTGGCCAGCGGGTTGGCCTCGATGTAGTTGTCCGGCTCGCCGAGGAAGTTGGGCATGAAGCCGACCACGGCGAAGAACAGCAGCAGGATCACCGCCAGCGCGAACAGGTCCTTGATCACGAAATAGGGCCAGAACGGCAGGGTGTCCTTCTCGGCCTCGGCCTTGGAACCGCGCCGCACCTCGACCCCGGCCGGGTTGTTGTTGCCGGTGGAGTGGAAGGCCCAGATATGCACCGCCACCAGCGCGGCGATGATGAAGGGCAAGAGGTAGTGCAGCGAGAAGAAGCGGTTCAGCGCCGCCTGATCCACCGCCGGCCCGCCCAGCAGCCAGGCCTGCAGGCTCTCGCCGATGAAGGGAATGGCGCCGAACAGGCCGGTGATCACGGTCGCGCCCCAGAACGACATCTGCCCCCAGGGCAGCACGTAGCCGAGGAAGCCGGTCGCCATCATGGCGAGGTAGATCAGCATGCCGATGATCCAGGTGACTTCGCGCGGGGCCTTGTAGGAGCCGTAGAACAGGCCGCGGAAGATGTGGATATAGACCGCGAAGAAGAACAGCGAGGCGCCGTTGGCATGGATGTAGCGCAGCATGTGGCCGCCATTCACGTCGCGCATGATGTGTTCGACGCTGGCAAATGCCAGGTCCACATGCGGCACGTAATGCATCACCAGGATCACGCCGGTAACGATCTGCATCACCAGGCAGAAGGCCAGCACGATGCCCCAGATCCACCACCAGTTCAGGTTCTTCGGCGTAGGGATCATCAGCGTGTCATAGGCCAGCGCGACGATCGGCAGCCGCTCGTGCAGCCATTTCTCGAAGCCGGTCTTCGGCTCGTAATGGTCGTGGGGGATTCCAGACATCTCGCGCGCCTCCCTTATCCCAGTTTGATCGTGTTTTCGTCGATGAATGCCGCCACGGGCACGTCGAGATTGCGCGGGGCCGGGCCCTTGCGGATGCGGCCTGCGACATCGTAATGCGAGCCGTGGCAGGGGCAGAACCAGCCGCCGAAATCGCCGGCGCCATCGCCCAGCGGCACGCAGCCCAGATGGGTGCAGACCCCCATCATCACCAGCCATTCCTCGTTTTCGTCGAGGGCGCGGTTGGCGTCGGTGGCCGGCGCGTCGGCGGGCAGGTTGGCATTGCGTGCGAGCTTGTCGGGATAATCCTCGCCGTCCTGCTTCCTGGCCAGGGCGATTTCCTCCTCGGTGCGCCGGCGGATGAAGACCGGCTTGCCGCGCCACTTCACCGTCAGCTGCGTGCCGGGCTCGATACCGGCCACGTCCACGCGGATGGAGGCGAGGGCCTTGACGTCGGCCGAAGCGTTCATCTGGTCAATCAGCGGCCAGACAGCGGCCCCGGTGACCACGGCGCCGGTCCCGGCGGTTGCGTAGTAGAGGAAATCCCGGCGGGTCCCTTCGGTATCGTCTGCGTGCGTCACGACAGCTTCTCCCTTCTTGATCCGATTCGCGCGGCCACGGGCCACGGGCCCCCGCACGCAGCGAAGGCCACTTGCGCGGCTGTTTAGCTTGCAAGTAACGTGCAGTCCAGCGGTCATTAGGGCGCAGGTTGCGCGCTGGGGCGTCAAAACAACACAAGCCGGGCCGGCGGGACTTCGGGAGGGGATGGAATGCAGCGCCGAAATGACCGGATCGGGCAGACTCTCCACTGGCGCCGGGGCATCGTGCTGGCAGTATTGCTGCTGAGCGCGGCGCTGAGCGGCCCCGATCCCGAGCGTATCGGAGACCGGCTGCAGATCGCCCTGCCGGTGCTGGGGCTGGGCTGCGCCGCCCTGACCGGCGGGGCGGGAGAATATCTGCTGCGCTTTGCCGCGATGGAGGGGGTACTGCACGCCAGCAAGCGGGGGCTGGGCGAAGCCGCAATCAACCGCCGGCCCAATGGCGGCACCGGCGGCTTTCCCTCGGGCCATACGGCGGCTGCGACTTTTGGCGCGGCCACTCTGGCGCGGGAATGCCTGCAGGCCAGCCCGCTGGCGCAGGGCGCTGTCATCCTCGCGGCGGCCTTTACCGGCGCAAGCCGGATCGAAACCGGAGCGCATGACATCTGGCAGGTGCTGGCAGGGGCGGTGCTGGGCTGGGCCGGCGCGGGCCTGTTTCGCCGCCGGTGCCGCGCATGGCAGAGCACCCGGAACGGCTAAGCGGTGAAGCGATTTTTCGCAGAAAAATCGGTGCCTCCGGCGGGGATATTTGTGGCAAGAGGAAGGAGGGCGCCTCTGCGCCCCGCGCTCCGGTGTGGGAGGCGGGGTGGCTGGGCTGTGCGGTCCGGGCTGTGCCGGGATTGTGAGAGAGAGCGGCGCCGCTCGGTGCGACTGTGGCGGGGGATTGCCCCGGAGCCCCGCGATCTGCCTGCGGGGAAAAGCCTGCTTCTCGATGCTCGCCGGGTTTTCGGCCCGGCCCGTTGTCTGGTGGGGCGTTGGCCCCGGTGGTCGACCGGGGACGGTTATGGCGGCAAAAGGTTAACGGGGCCGAAAGCGGGCGTGCGGTGGGGTGGGGCCTAGGCAGGCATGGTTGCCTGCATCGAGGGGCGTTCGCTGAAAGCTGCGAACCAGTCGTCCAGCGCGCCGCGCCCCTTGCGCCAGTTGCGGGCGTCGTGGCGGAAGTCGAGGTAGCCGAGCGCGCAGCCGACCGATATCTGGCCCATGTCGAGCGGCCCGGCGAGGTGGCTGATCCAGCGTTCTTCGAGCGCGTCGAGCGCGCCTTCGATCTTGCCCCATTGGGCCTCCAGCCAGGTGCGGTCCTGCTTGTCTTCCGGGCGGCAGCGGCCCTCGTAGACCATGAGCACGCCGGCATCCATGATCGCGTCTCCCGTGGCTTCGAGGGTGAGCGTCTCCCACAGGCGCGCTTCCGGGTAGAGGCCGGCCCCGGCGCGGGTATCGAGGTAGCGGGTGATGACCCGGCTGTCGTAGAGCGCCGGGCCGTCGTCGCGAATCAGGGCGGGGATCTTGGCCAGCGGGTTGGCGCATCTGACCTCCGGGGAGGGGTCGGTGGGGCTGGTGGTGACCAGGACCAGTTCCACGTCTTCGGACCGGCCGGTCTCTTCCAGCAGCACGCGCACCTTGCGCGCAAACGGCGAGGCCGGGGCGTATATCAGCTGCAGGCCCATGGTGGCTCCTTTCGTCTTCCCGGCCGGTTCGAGACCGGACGGACAGTGCCAGGGCGGATCGCCTGATATCAGGACTTGCGATCAATAACGAATTCGGCCGCTTCCCGCAAGGTCTGCGCCCGCGCGCCAAAGGGGGCCAGCGCCTCGATGGCCTCTTCCACCAGCGCCGCCGCCCGCGCCTTGGCCGCCTCGAGGCCCAGGAGCGAGACGAAGGTCGCCTTGCCCGCATCGGCATCCTTGCCCACGCGCTTGCCGGTGGTGGCCGCGTCGCCCTCCACGTCGAGCACGTCATCGGCGATCTGAAAGGCAAGGCCCAACGCGCTGGCATAGGCGCGCATCGGCGCCGGGTCGGCCCCGGCAAGGCGCGCGCCCGCCTCCGCCGACCAGCAGATCAGCGCCCCGGTCTTGCCCGCCTGCAGGCGGGTGATCTCGTCGAGCGTCAGCGGCGCTTCGGCGCTCTCGGCGGCGATGTCCAGCGCCTGCCCGCCGACCATGCCGCGCGCGCCCGCCGCCACTGCAAGGCTCTGCACCAGGTCCAGCCGCGCCGCGCCCAGCGCCGCGTCGCACAGAAGCTCGAAGGCCAGCGTCTGCAGCGCATCGCCCGCAAGGATCGCCGTGGCCTCGTCCCATTTCACATGCACCGTGGGCTGGCCCCGGCGCAGGTCGTCGTCATCCATCGCCGGCAGGTCGTCATGCACCAGCGAATAGCCATGCACCGCCTCCACCGCCGCCGCCGCGCTCAGCGCCCGCTCGGCTTCGAAGCCATGCAGCCGCGCGCTCTCCAGCACCAGAAAGCCGCGCAACCCCTTGCCGCCGGCCACCGCGTGGCGCATGGCCCGCGCCAGCACGTCCTCACCGGCAATCGCGGCCAGCAAATGCGCGCGCACGCGGGCCGCGTCTTCCTGCAAACGCGCGAGAAACACCGCCTAGAGGCCCTCCACCGGCGCGGTGCCGGTGGGCGCGCCGTCGGCATCGAGCGTGATCGCCGCCACCTTTTCCTCGGCTTCCTTCAGCTTCTGCTCGCAGCGCGCCTTCAGCTCCGCCCCGCGCTCGTAGAGGCGAATCGACTCCTCCAGCGCCACGTCGCCGCGCTCGAGCCGGGCCACCACCTGCTCCAGCTCCGCCATCGCCTCCTCGAAGCTCATCTCGCTCACCGGCTTGCCGCTCATCCGCCATGCTCCCTCAAGACCCCGACATGCGCCGCCACGCCTTCGGCCAGCGCGCCCAGATCATAGCCGCCTTCCAGCACCGATACCACCCGGCCCGCGCAGCAATCCTCCGCCAGCCGGCAAATCTCGCCGGTGAGCCAGGCATAATCCCCGGTCTGCCAGTTCAGCCCGCCCAGGGGATCGCGCGCATGGGCGTCGAACCCGGCCGAGACGATCACCAGATCCGGGGCAAAATCCGCCACCCGCGCCAGCGCCCCCTCCCAGGCCGCGCGCATCTCGGCGCTGCCGGAGCCGGCCGCCAGAGGCATGTTCAGCACATTGCCATGCGCCCCGGTCTCATCGGCCGCCCCGGTGCCGGGATAGAGCGGCATCTGGTGCGATGAGACATAAAGCGCGCGCGCCTCGTCCCAGAGCACATCCTGGGTGCCATTGCCGTGATGCACGTCGAAATCGAGCACCGCCACCCGGCCCACCTCGTGACGCTCCAGCGCGTATCTGGCACCGATCGCCGCATTGGAAAACAGGCAGAAGCCCATCGCCCGGCCCCGCTCCGCATGATGGCCCGGCGGGCGGCAGGCGACAAAGGCATTGGCCGCCTCGCCCCCCAGCACCATCCGCACCGCCTGTATCACCCCGCCCGCCGCCCGGCGCGCCGCCCGCAGACTGCCCGGCGACATGGCGGTATCCTCGTCCAGCCGCACCCGGCCGCTCCCGGGGCTCAGCCGCCGCAGCCGGTCGATATATTCCTGCCCATGGGCAAGGCGCAGATCGTCGTCACGCGCCAGCGGCGCCTCGCGGCGCCCCGCGTCCAGCGCCGGCTCCGACAGCGCCTCCATCACCGCCTCGAGCCGCGCCACGCTCTCCGGGTGGCCGGGCGGGTTCACATGGCCGAAACAGTCGGGATGGGTGATCAGCGCCGTATGCATGGCCCCAGCCTATGCCAGCGCGGCCACGGGCACAATCACCCCTTCTTCTGTTCGCAAATATCCCGGGGGTGCGGGGGCAGCGCCCCCGCTCCGCCCTGTCAGCGCACGATCCGGTTGGCGAGGATGCCGATCTTCTCGATCTCGAGTTCGAACCGGTCGCCGGGCCTGAGCGAGCGCCCGGTCTCCAGCCCGCAGCCGGTGCCCACCGTGCCCGAGCCGATCACCTCGCCGGGCCAGATCGTCTCGCAGGCCGAGACATGGGCGATGATGTCGGCGAAATCGTGGTGCATGTCGGCCGAATTGCCCCCGCCCCAGCGCTCGCCATTCACCCGCGCCTCCATCCCGAGCGCCACCGGGTGAGGCACCTCGTCGGCGGTCAGGATGAAGGGGCCGAGGATATTGCCGGTATCGAAATCCTTGCCCTTGGCCGGGCCGAGCTGGCCGGGCATCTCCACCATCTGCGCATCGCGCGCCGAGATGTCGTTGAGGATCGTGTAGCCGAAGATGTAATCGGGCGCTTCCTCGCGCGAAATGTCCTTGCCCTTCTTGCCGATCACCACCGCAAGCTCCAGCTCGATATCGAGAAACTCCGCATAGCCGGGCCATTGCACATCCGCCCCGTGGCCGACAAACGACATCCGGTTGCCCTTGTAATAGACCGGCTGATCGTACCAGACCTGCGGGATCTCCATCGCCACGCCGGTCAGCTTCTCGGCGGCGGCGAAGCTGCCCTTCAGGTGCTCCTCGAATACCAGGCAGTCGCGAAACTGCACCGGCATCAGCGGCGGCAGGAAGGTTACATCGTCCACGCTCAGCAGCGCCCGCCTCTCCGCGCGTTTGATCAGCCACTCGGCCTGCTCCAGCCCGTAATCGGCCTCTTCGATGACCTTCTGCATGTCGGTGAAGGTGTCGGTCTCGTAACGGGCGAACTTGGCCGCCGTATCCAGATCCAGCAGCCGCTCGTCATCCAGCGCCGCGACCACGAACTTGCGCCCCTCGCGCTCGACCATCCCCAGGCGCATGGGCCTACTCCTCGAATATGGCGACAGCGCGGGTGAACCCGGCGCTTGCGCCCCTGATCTTGTAGGGAAAGCAGGAAATCTCGAAGCCCGTCGCCGGCAGCTGGTCGAGATTGGTGAGCTTTTCCATGTGGCAATAGCCGATCTCCATGCTGGCGCGGTGGCCCTCCCAGATGATCGAGGCATCGCGGTCGCGCGCATATCGCTGCGCGGTGAGCGGAAAGGGCGCGTCCCAGCTCCAGGCATCGGTGCCGGTCACCCGCACCCCGCGCTCCAGCAGATAAAGGGTCGCCTCGCGGCCCATGCCGCAGCCCTTGACCAGATAATCGGGCTGGCCATAGGCGGCGCCGGCCGAGGTATTGACCACCACGATATCGAGCGGCTGAAGCTTGTGGCCGATCCGCTCAAGCTCGGCCTCCACCTCGGCGGTGGTGACGATGTGGCCATCGTCGAAATGGCGGAAGTCGAGCTTCACCCCCGGGTTCATGCACCATTCCAGCGGCACTTCGTCGATGGTGATCGCCCGCTTGCCCCTGTTCATGGTCGAATGGTGGTGATACGGCGCGTCCAGGTGGGTGCCGTTATGGGTGGTAATGGTGAGCCGCTCGATCGCCCAGCCCTCGCCCCCGGGCAGGTCCTCGCGCTCGAGCCCGGGGAAAAACGCCATCACCTGCTCGGCAGTCTGGTCATGGCGCATATATTCGATCTCGGGCGCCATGATCGGCGGGTCGCTGGGCACCTCAAGCTCCAGCGGCACCGAAAGGTCAACGAATCTGCGGCCCATGCGCGGCCCTCCCTGCCTGATGCTCCTGCCGGGCAGGAAAGCGCAATCGGAGAGCCGGCGCAAGAGGCGCGGGGTCGCGCCCCGCGCCCCTCCCTGCGCGGATGTGTCAGGCAAAGATGTGTCAGGCAAAGATGAACAGGTCGGAGGTTACATCTGCCGCGCTCACCCCGCGCAGCTCGATCAGGATATCGGCAATATCGACACTGCCGCTGTCCCAGGAAATCAGCGCATCGCCCTGCGCATCCGAAGAGATGCTCAGATCCGCCAGCGAGGTCACGGCGGCAATCTCGGAGAAATCGAGCCTGTCCCGCGCCACGTCGAAATCTTCGACGATGTCATACGCGGTGCCACCGCCATAGCCGTAATAGGATGTGTAGGCATACAGGTCCGGGTCCACCTCCTTGTAAAGGAGCGTATCGGCCCCGGTCCCCGTCCAGATGAAATTGGTGCCGCCACCGCCGAAGATGAACTCGTCCGAATCGGTGCCGAACAGAATCTCATTGGCCCAGCTGTTGAGGCCGGGATGGTAGGAAATATCGCGATCATCGCCGATATTGACCGCCGCCCCGTCGCTGATCTGAAACACCAGCGGCGTCCAGTAGCCGGCCTCGAAGCTGAAACTCTCGATCATGTAGTTGTCGGCATTGGCGTCAAACATCTTCGCGACCCGGATGCTCGAAGCGCCGCCGTCGATCGACACCACCATGCTGGCCCCCTGCCGGGCAAAGGAGACCCGGGCAAAGGCCTCGCCCGCGGTGGTGCCGGGCTGGTAGAGCCCGCCCACTTCCAGCGCGTCGAAGCTCCCCGACCCGGCCGCCGAACCATTGTCGCGCACGATATCCTGGCCAAAGCCGGCCGCCGCATCGAAGCGATAGACATCGCCCCCGGCGCCGCCCACCAGCCGGTCGTCGCCGGCCCCGCCCGCCAGGGTATCGTTGCCACTGCCGCCGGCCAGCTTGTCACTGCCATCCCCGCCATACAGGAAGTCACCGCCGGCGCCGCCCACCAGCTTGTCATTGCCGGCATCGCCATAGAGGAAATCATTGCCGGCACCGCCGATCAGCTTGTCATTGCCCTCGCCGCCCCAGGCCTTGTCGTCGCCACTGCCGGCGCGCACGATGTCATTGCCGCTGCCGGCGCGCACCACGTCATTGCCTGCCCCGGAATAGAGCCGGTCCCTGCCGCCATTGCCAAACAGCCAGTCATCCCCGGCTCCGGAATGGAACGCATCGGCCCCATCGCTGCCGGCCATGAGATCGGCGCCCGACGTGCCGGTGGCACCGGTGGGCAGGTTGAAGGTCACGCCCCCGGCCTGCAGCGTCTCCACCCCGGTACCGGCATACTGGCCGACAATCTCCACATGCGCCGCCGGCGTGCCGGGCGAATGGAAGCGATTCGGCCGCCCCGGTGTGTCGATGATCAGGTCATTGCCCACCCGGATCGCGCTGCCCCAGGCCTCGTAGCCCAGCGAGGCGGTCTCGTAAAAGGCACCAAGGCCGGTGATACTGTCGGTCGCGCCATCGGTGCCCTGATCGTCAACGATGAAGCTGTTGTTCACATCCCAGCCACGATAAAGCTGGTAGGTATCGGCCCCGTCACCGCCCGACATCCAGTCGCTCTCGCCGCTCACCGTGGTGCCGCGCGGGGTGAAAATGTCATCGCCATCCGTGCCAAAAAGAATATCCGTGCCGGTCGTGCCTGAAATAGCTGCCATTATCGTCCTTCCTCAAACGTGTTCCAGAACGCAAGAGGACAGCTTGTTCACAGGCCGGGTCAATCTCCCAGAGGTTGAAACAGGTCCGATATACCTTTGGTTTATGGCGGATAGACGATCTCGATCGCCTCCACCATGTCGCCATCGCGGATCGTGACCGGCGCTTCGGGCAGATGGATCAGCACATCGGCCGCCGCCATCGAGCTGAGAATGCCCGAGCCCTGCGCCCCGGTGCTCTCCACATGGGCGCCCTGCGCGCCATACCGCACCCGCCCGCGCATGAATTCGGCCCGGTCATGGCGCTTGCGGATCGTCTCGCCGCGATAGGGCAGACGCAGATACCGGAGCGGGCCGGGATCGGTCCCCATCATCCTGAGCAGCGCCGGGCGCACCAGCAGCAGATAGGTCACCAGCACCGAGACCGGATTGCCCGGCAGGCCGAAAAAGACCGCCTCCCCCAGCCGCCCATGGGCCTGCGGCTTGCCCGGCTTCATCCGCACCTTCCAGAAGTCGATCGCGCCAAGCTCCTCGATCACATCCTTGACCAGATCGAAATCGCCCACCGACACCCCGCCCGAGCTCAGCACCACATCGGCCTCCGCCGCCCCCCGGCGCAACGCCGCCTCGATCTCTTCGCGCCGGTCGCGGGCAATCCCGAGGTCGATCACCTCCACCCCGAGCGCGCCAAGCGCCGCCTTCAGGCTCGCCCGGTTGCTGTCATAAAGCTGCCCCGGCGCAATCTCCTGGCCCGGCTCGCAGACCTCGTTGCCGGTCGAAAGCACCGCCACCCGCAGCCTGCGCACCACCTCGACCTGCGCGATCCCCAGCGAAGCCAGCATCCCGATCTCCGCCGGCCCCAGAATCCGCCCGGCGCCAAACACCTCCGCCCCCGCGGCAATATCCTGCCCGGCCCGGCGTATATGCTGGTGCCGCTCCTGCCCGCCCGGCACCACCACGCTCTCGCCCTCGAGCCGCACCACCTCCTGTATCACGATGCAGTCAGAGCCGGCGGGCACCGGCGCCCCTGTCAGGATGCGCAAGGCCTCGCCCGGGCCCAGCACCGCCCCCGCCCCGTCTCCGGCCGCAACAACCCCGGCCAGACTGAGCCGCACCTCGCCCTCCGCCTTCAGATCGGCAAAACGCACCGCATAGCCATCCATGGCCGAATTGTCGTGATTGGGCACATCGTGCGGCGCCACCACCGGCGTGGCCAGCACCCGCCCCAGCGCCTCGCCCGGCGACACCCGCTCGACCCCCCGCACCGGGCTTACCCGCGCCAGCGTCTTCTCCCGGGCTTCCTCAAACGGCATCAGGCCCATCTCTGCCCCTTTCATCTCTCTGCCAATACTCCGG
>JALWTH010000351.1 GCA_027082975.1 Paracoccaceae bacterium
TCCTGCACGACAGCGGCCGGGTCGATTTCTTCACCGATCCCGCCCGCCCGGGCGATACCCGCGCTCATCTCGGCGCGGATGTGACGCTGCGACCCAGCGAAGCCTTCGCCGACGCCCTCACCGCGCCTGCCGGCCCCGCGCGCCTCGACCCCGCCACCGCGCCTTTTGCCATCGCCCAGATCCTCGAAGCCGCCGGGGTCGAAATCGCCCACGCAGAAGACCCCTGCATCCTGCCCAAGGCGCGCAAGAACGAAGCCGAGATCAGAGGCGCGCGCGCCGCCCATCTGCGCGACGCCGCGGCCATGGTCGAGTTTCTCACCTGGTTCGACGCCACCGCCCCCAATACCGCGCTCACCGAAATCGACCTGGTGACCGAACTGGAGAGCCAGCGCCACGCCACCGGCGCGCTCATGGACATCTCCTTTGACACCATCGCCGGCACCGGCCCCAACGGCGCGGTGATCCATTACCGCGTGACCGAAGAGACCAACCGCCCCCTCGCCCCCGGCGATCTGGTGGTGCTGGATTCCGGCGGGCAATACCGCGACGGCACCACCGACATCACCCGCACGCTCCCGGTGGGCGCGGTGGGCGAAGAGGAAAAAGCCTGCTTTACCCGCGTGTTGCAGGGCATGATCGCGATTTCCCGCCTGCGCTGGCCCAGGGGGCTCGCCGGGCGCGATCTCGACGCCATCGCCCGCTACCCGCTCTGGCGCGCCCATCTCGACTACGACCACGGCACCGGCCACGGGGTCGGCTCCTACCTCTCGGTCCACGAAGGCCCCCAGCGGCTGAGCCGTGCCAGCGAAGTGGCGCTGGAGCCCGGCATGATCCTCTCCAACGAGCCGGGCTATTATCGCGACGGGGCCTTCGGCATCCGCATCGAAAACCTGGTGCTGGTCGCCCCCGCCGAGCGCCCCGAAGAGGGCGATGCGCGCGACATGCTGTGCTTCGAGACCCTCACCCATGTGCCCATCGACCGCCGCCTGATCGTGCCCGGGATGCTCTCGCGCGGCGAGCGCGCCTGGCTCGACGCCTACCACGCCGAATGCCGCGCCCGCCTCTCCCCCCACCTGTCCACTCCGGCGCGCGCTTGGCTCGAAAAGGCCTGTGCGCCGATTTGACCGCTGCACAGAGTCCCGCTTTCCTGCTATAAGAGCCTCTCAAACGGGAGGGAACATGGCGAAAATCGACATCCGGCCAGCCGAAGGCACTTGGGTCGTGCGCGCGGGCGGCGCGGTCCTGGGCGAGAGCAGCGAAGCACTGGAACTCAGCGAAGAAGGGCGGAAGCCGGTGATCTATTTCCCGCGCTCCGCCATCGCCATGGCCTTTTTCGATCCTTCCGGGACCACCAGCACCTGCCCGCACAAGGGCATTGCCAGCCATTTCACCCTGCATACGAAAAGCGCGGTGGTCCCGGATGCGGCCTGGAGCTACGAGCGCCCGAAGCAGGCCGCTGCCGCGATTGCGGACTACCTGGCCTTTGACAGCGAAAAGGTGACCGTCGAGCGTATCTGAGCCCGGCAGAGCGGCTCCCCCCCGACCACCTGCAGAACCGGTTTTCCGGTTTTCCGGTTTTCTGGAAAACCAGTTTTCCAGTTTTCCGGTTTTCTGGAATCCCGGTTTCCCGGTTTTCCGGTTCTCCCCGCCAGGAATCCCGCGCCCCGATACACGGGCCGGTACCGATATGGAGAACGTTTACGGGCCTTCGCTTTCGCCCTCCCCGTCCGCTCCATCCTTGCCGTGCGGCCCAGCCAGCCCCGCCGGGCCGGCATCGCTGTCTGCGTTGCGCTCCTGCCCTGCCCGACCGACAGGCACCCCCGCAGACATGCCCGAAGACACCCCGGCCAGCGCCTCGGGATTGCGCAGCCAGATGTCGCGCTGGGCAAAGGGGATCTCGATCCCCTCTTCGCCAAAGCGACGGGCGATTTCGTGGTTGAGGTCGCTTTTCACCGAGAGGATGAAATTGACGTCCTTCAGGATCGCCCGGATCTCGAATTCCAGCGCATCGGCGCCAAAGCCCTGAAACACCACCCCGGGCGGCGGGTTGACGGTGACCAGCGGATGCGCCTCGGCGATTTCGCGCAGGATTGCCTCGACCTTGCGCGTATCGGTGCCATAGGCCACGCCGACGGGCACGATCACCCGGCCGATCAGGTTGCCGCGGGTGTAATTGGTGACCTGACCGCTGACCAGATCGGCATTGGGCACGATCACATCGGTGCGGTCAAAGGTCTCGATCCGGGTGGAGCGCACCGAGATGTCGCGCACATAGCCCTGCTTGCCGCCCACCTCGATCCAGTCGCCCTCGCTGATCGGCCGCTCGATCAGCAGGATGATGCCGGAGACGAAATTCGACACCACGTTCTGCAGGCCGAAGCCGATCCCCACCGAGAGCGCGCCGGCGACGATGGCAAGGCTGGAAAGGTCGATCCCCGCGGCGGTGATCGCCACGATTGCAGCCAGAAAGATCCCCAGATAGCCCACCCCGGCGCTGATCGCATTGCGCCCGCCGATATCGAGGCGGGTCTTGGGCAGGACCGTCGTCCTGAGCATCCCCTGGATCAGCCGGGTCAGCCCGTAGCCCAGGCCAAATACCGCCAGAAAGGTGAAGAACTGGGTCGGCGAAATGCGCGTATTGCCGATCGCGATGCCGTCGCGGATATGGCCCCAGGCCTCCTGCAGATCGGCAACACGCGCCCCCCAGATCAGCGCCAGCAGCGGCAGGCTCGCCAGGAAGGCGGCGAAGCTCGCCAGCACCGGCAGCAGCGCATCCGCCGCCGCCTGCTCGTCGAGCCCGCGCACCAGCCCGTAAAGGCTGGTGAAGAAGCGGTGCAGCACCGCCAGCGCGCCGATCAGCGCCAGCGTCAGGCCGGTCTGAAAGACGAGGCTCTCGCCCAGCGCCGAATAGCCCACCGCCGCCAGCGCCGGCCCGGCCACGCCGATCGCCGCCACCGCCCGCCCGGCCCCCGAAAGCAGCCCGGTCAGGAAGCCCCCGGCATCGCCCGCCTCGCGCTCGCGGCGCACATGCCGGCGCAGCAGGCGCCCGAGCCGCAGCAGCATCAGCCCGGCCCCGAGCAGCAGCGGAAAGCTCAGCGCCACCCGGCTTTCCTCGGGCCAGCTCTCGTAGCGCGCCAGTTCCTGCAGGCTTGCATGGAGCCCGTAAAACAGCCCCAGCAGGGTCGCATCCAGCCGCCCCTCGCGCCGCTCGCGCGCCTCCAGATCGAGAAAGGACCAGGTGCCGATGCCGATCCCGAACACCCGGTCGCCGAGCCAGGCAGCGCTGAAGGCGGCCAGCACCAGCTGCGGCAGGGAATCGACCAGCACCTGCCCGCGCAACCCCAGAAACCCGGCCCGGTTCAGCGCCTCGACCAGCGCGAAGACCCCCACCAGCGGCGCCACCACCTGGCCCAGCGACAGCACGAAGCCCCACACCCCGCGCAGATTGCCGTGGCTATGCGCCCGGATGCCGGCGCCGAAGCGGATCACCCAGGCCCGCCCGCGCATGAGCAGAGCCATCGCCACCACCGCGAGCAGGATCACCAGCGGCAGGTCGCGGCGAAGCTCGGTCTGCTGCACTTCGCTGCCCCAGGCCTTGGCCACCTCGCCCCAGGCGAGGCTCAGGCTGGCGCCCAGATCTCCCAGCGCGCCGGGCCAGGCGGCCGGGTTGAGCGGGCTCGGCCCCAGTTCGAACAGCAGGTCGGTCTGGCGGGCGCGCAGGATCGTGTCGATCCGCCCGATCAGCGCATCGGCCCGCGCCCCGGCCTCTTCGGCCGCCTTCAGCGGGGCCTCGGCCTCGGCAAGCTGGCGCCTGAGTTCTTCGCGACGCCGGACCAGGGCATCCGGCTCCGAATCGCCCTCCTGCGGAGGGTCGCCCAGCACGGCCAGCTGGCTCTTCAGCGTGTCGATGCGCACATTGTTGCGACTGGCGAATTCGGCGAATTGCGCCCGCCAGCCGACCAGTTCGCCGCGCAGATCCATCAGCGCCTGATCCGATGCCCGCCCCGCCTCCAGCGCCGCCTCGGCGCGCCGGGCGACAGCCTCCCAGGCGGCGTAATCGGGACCGGACTCCGGCATCTCGGCGGCGGGATCGGCGACGGCGGGCGCGGCGACGGCGGGCTGTGGCGCAGTGGCAGCGCTCTCCCGCTCCTGCGCCAGCCCCGCCGGCGCTGCCAGTGTCAGCAGCAACAGCAGGAGCGCACCGGCCCGCCTCATTCCTCGGCCACCGTCACATCCGGCAGTTCCCGCGCCGGGCGGCTCAGCCAGGTCGGCACCGGCAGGCCCTTTGCGGCGAGAAAGGCCGGGTTGTAGAGCTTGGAGAGGTAGCGATTGCCGTAATCGGCCAGCACGGTGACGATGGTATGGCCCGGCCCCATCTCGCGCGCCATGCGGATCGCGCCGGCGAGGTTTATGGCGCTGGAGCCGCCCAGCACCAGGCCTTCATGAGCGGCGAGGTCAAACAGCAAAGGCAGCGCCTCCTCATCGGGGATCTGCCAGAGCATGTCGGGGCGGAAACCCTCGAGATTGGCGGTGATGCGCACCTGCCCGATGCCTTCGGTGATCGAACTGCCCTCGGTCTTCATCTCGCCGGTCGTGTAGATCGCGTAAAGCCCGGCCCCCATCGGATCGGCCAGCCCGATCTTCACCCCTTTGGGCTGGAGCGCGGCGGCCACGCCCGCCAGCGTGCCCCCGGAGCCCACCGCGCAGACGAATCCATCGACCTTGCCGCCGGTCTGCTCCCAGATCTCGGGGCCGGTCGTGTCGATATGCGCCTGACGGTTGGCCACATTGTCGAACTGGTTGGCCCAGATCGCGCCGTCAGGTTCGATTTGTGCAAGTTTTTCGGCCAAACGGCCAGAATATCGCACGAAATTGTTCGGTTTTCGATAGGGCGCGGCCGGGACCTCCACCAGCTCGGCCCCCGCCAGACGCAGCATTTCCTTCTTTTCCCGGCTCTGGGTCTCGGGGATCACGATCACCGTGCGAAAGCCCATCGACGCGCCGATCAGCGCCAGCCCGATGCCGGTATTGCCGGCCGTGCCCTCGACGATGGTGCCGCCCGGGCGCAGCGCCCCGCGCGCCACGGCGTCGCGGATGATCCAGAGCGCGGCGCGGTCCTTGACCGACTGGCCGGGATTCATGAACTCCGCCTTGCCGAGGATCTCGCAGCCGGTCGCCTCGCTCGCCGCGCGCATGCGGATCAGCGGGGTGTTGCCCACGCTCGCCGCCAGGTCTTTCGCAATGCCTTTCGCGATATTCATGCTGCCTCCCGCTGCTGTTCGCCCCATGCTAGGCAGCGCACAGGGCAAACTCAAGCGCGCTCAGGCGCCTGCGCGCAATCGGGGACGGTTTGCCTCAAGCCACAGCGCCAGCAGGACAAGCGGGCCGCAATTGGCCTCGCCCGAGGAAACCAGCTCCATCAGCCGCCCGAAGCCGATCACATGGCTCTGGATGTCCTCCGCCTCCGCTTCCAGCCCGCCGACCCCCTGCATGGAGGCATCAAGGCGCGCAAGCCCCACATAACAGTAGAAAAATTCCGAATTGGCGCCGGGGCTGGGATAATGGGCCGATACTTGCTCAAGCCTCTCGAGATCAAGCCCCGCCTCCTCGCGCGCCTCGCGCCGGGCCGCTTCTTCCGGGCTCTCGCCGGCATCGATTCGCCCGGCAATGGGCTCCAGCGTCCAGGGCCGCGCATCATCGCGCAGAAACGGGCCGTAGCGAAACTGCTCGATCAGCAGCACCAGGTCGCGCGCAGGGTCATAGGGCAGCACGATCGCGGCGTCGCCGCTGACAAAGCCGGCCCGCTCCACCGGTGCGCTCATCGCGCCGTCAAAGCGGCGAAAGCAGAGCTCGGACTGCTCCACGGTGAAGAACCCGGCCCAGGGCAGGCGCCGGGCACTCTCGCGCACCGCCTCGCGCCCCCAGTCCCGGCGCAGGCTGGCCGGTGCCGGATGCGCCCGGCCGCGCAGACGCGCTGCCGCACGGGTGCGAATCATCCCCAGCCGGGCGTGCAGCGCCTCTGCCGGCACCTGTCCGGCACAAAGCGCGATCTCGCCGACCATCGGCCCCGCCAGCAGCTCCAGACCCGGCGGCGCATAGGCGAGGACGCGCGCCGGCTTCGACGCCCCCGCCACAGCCTGCCCCGCGGAAGGCGGCAAGGTGATGTCACACGTCCGATCCTCCAGCCCCGGCTCCCCGGCCAAGACCTCGGTCGCATATTCGACCCAGGCGCAAAGCGCCGGCGCCGGTTCGCCAAAGAGCAGCCCCGCCCGCCCGTCCAGCGCATGCGGCACAGCACCCGCGGCGCCGGGCAGGCCCGGCCCGTCCAGCACCGCCTCGGCAAAGCCCTCGAGCAGCAGCAGCGCCATCATCCGCGCCCTCCTGGCTCGGGCGAGGGGCCGGGGACGATCAGGGCCACCGCCGCGCCGCCTGCACGCTCAGCCAGCCGCCAAACATCCCGCCAACCACCAGGGCCGCGATCAGCCCGGTGCCCTGCGCTGCCAGCTGCAGATAGCCGACCGCGATCGAAAAGACATCCTGCACCGCCTCGACCGGGCCGGGATAGAGCTTGTTGAGCGCCTTTTGCAGCATTCTGTAGCCGGAAAAGGTTAACAAGACCCAAAAGACCAGCAGAAAAGAGGAGGTCAGGCCGATCCCCGCCCCCCCCGCCTGTATCTGGTCCGCGCGCTTTCCGGTAAAGGTCCAGCCGACCAGCGCGCCCCAGCCGCCGCTGATCGGCGAAAACAGCCCCACCGCGGTGCCTTCGGGCAAAAGCGGCTTGAACAGGTCGGCCGCATACCAGCCAAGGGCGGCAAAGAACAGGGCTCCAACAAGGCGGGCGGCGGTCGGCATGGCGGTTCCGGCTCCAGGCGGGTTTCGACAGGCTTTCAATGGCACATGGCACAGGGACGAGGCAAGTGTGGAAATCACAGCACCTGATCCAGAGCCAGAATCAGCCTTTTTACTTCTGTTTCAGTGGTATAATGGACGAAGCTCATGCGCAGGACACCCGTGTCTGGATCCACCCCCAGCGCTTCCAGCGGGCGCAGGGCATAGAAGTCTCCGCCCCCGGCCATGATCCCGTGCGCGGCCAGTTCGCCGGCCACCTCCTCGGCCCCGCGCCCGAGTTCGACCGCCACGGTGGGCGCGCGGTTTTCCGCGGTCTGCGGGCCGAGCAGGCGCAGGTCTCTGCGCGCCGACAGGTAGTCGAGCAGCGGCTGCAACAGCGCCCGCTCATGCGCCTGCATCAGCGCCGAGACCCCGGCCGAGCGCGCCCGCGCATCGCCTTCGATGCCGTGATGGACCGCCAGCGCGTCGATGTAATCCACCATCCCGGCGCAGGCGGCGACCTGCGCATGGTCGGGCCCGGCGGGGGTGAAGCGCTTGTAGAGGCAATCGCCGTTGAAATAATGCCCCTGGTTGGGCAGGCGCTCGCCCAGTTCGCGCCGGATCGCCATGATACCCTGATGCGGCCCATAGGTCTTGTAGGCCGAGAAAAGGTAGATATCCGCCCCGAGCGCCCCCAGGTCTGGCAGGCCGTGCGGCGCGGCCGAGACCCCGTCGACGCAGGACCACACGCCCGCCTCGCGCAGGCGCGCAGAGATCGCGGCCACATCATTTACCTCTCCTATCACATTGGAAACATGAGGGAAAACCGCAAGGCGCACCTTCTCGTCCAGCAGGTTTTCCAGCGCTTCCGGGTCCAGTTTCCCGCGCTCCGGGTCGATCCGCCATTCGCGGATCTCGACCCCGCGCGCGGCAAGCCGGCGCCAGACGCCCGAATTGGCCTCGTGGTCCTGATCGGTGACGATCACCGCATCGCCCGCCCCCAGCATCTCGCCAAAGGCCTGCGCCAGCACATAGGTGTTCTGGCTGGTCGAGGGGCCAAAGGAAAGCTCGTCCGTCGCCACCCCCAGCATCGCCGCCAGCCGCGCCCGCGCCTCGTCCATCTCGCGCCCGGCCAGCCGGCTCGCCTCGTAAGGCGCATGGGGCTGCACCTTGCGCGCGGTATAAAAGCGCGTGAGCCGGTCGACCACGAAGCGCGAGGCGTAAGAGCCCCCGGCATTCTCGAAAAACGCCATCTCGCCCAGCCCCGGCTCGTCAAAGGCCGGAAACTGCGCCCGCACCCAGCCGAGATCGAGCCCGCTCACGCCCCGGCTCCGCTCTCGAGCGCGGCGCGAATCTTCTCGGCATTGGCGGCGATCTCCTCCATGTCCCCCATCACCCCGGGCCGGCCCAACGCCACCCCCGCAAAGCGCGGGATCACGTGGAAATGCAGGTGAAACACCTCCTGGCCCCCCGCCGCCTCGGAAAACTGCTGCAGCGTGATGCCATCGGCCCCGAGCGCCGCCTTGGCCGCGCGCGCAAGCTTCTGCGCCACCGCCACACAGGCCGCCAGCGCCTCGGGCGGCGCATCGAGCAGATTGCGCGCCGCAGCCTTGGGGATCACCAGCATATGGCCGGGCGCGCGCGGCATGATGTCCATGAAGGCGAGCACGTCCTCATCTTCATATACCCGAGTCGCCGGGATCTCCCCGCGCAGAATCTTCGCGAAAATGTTGTCATCGTCATAGGTCATGGTCTTGTCCGCAAATAGTGCCCCAGACACAGAAGCGCGGCAGCCCCCCGGTGGCAAGCCCAAAATGCCCGACCTGCCACATCCCTGCCAAACATGAGGCGCAGCCGCCCCCCTTCCTCTTGCCATAAATATCCCCGCCGGAGGCACGATTTTTCGCAGAAAAATCGCCCCCGCCACAGGCGTCGCGAAACTTTTTCATCTTTTCGCAATTTTTCGCGACGGAACCCGGCCCCGGCCGCGTAATACCCCCGTCAGACCAGCGAGGTACCGGGCATGCAACCCTATCCCCATAGACTGTCCCGCCGCATGTTCGGTGCTTCGCTGGTCTCGGCACTTGCCCTTCCCGGCCTCACCCGGGCCGGCACGCCCGCCACCCCCACCATCCTGCGCGACCTGAAATACGGCCCCGACCCGCTTCAGGCGCTCGACCTCTATCTGCCCGCTTCCGCGCGCAACGCGCCGGTGCTGGTCATGGTCCATGGCGGCGGCTGGGTGATCGGCGACAAGTCGAACAAGGGCGTCTGGCAGAACAAGCTGCGCCACTGGGGGAGCCGGGGTTATGTCCTGGCCAGCCTGAATTACCGCCTTGCCCCCGAAGCCGACCCGCTGGAGCAGGCCGGCGACGTGGCCCGCGCCATCGCCCTGCTGCAGCGCCAGATCGCCCGCCACGGCGGCAACCCGCAGCGCATGGCGGTGATGGGCCATTCGGCCGGCGGGCACCTGGTGTCGCTGCTGGCCGCCGACGCTTCCCTGCTCGCGGCCCGGGGCGCGCTGCCCTGGCGGGCGACCGTCTCGCTGGATGGCGCCGCTCTGGATGTCGAGACCATCATGCGAGGCCCGCACAAGCGCACCCTTGACATCGCCTTCGGCGACGACCCGGCCTACTGGCGCGCGGCCTCGCCCATGGCCCGGCTCTCCGGCACCCCCGCCCCCTTCCTGCTGGTCTGCTCGACCCAGCGCCCCAAATCCTGTGCCCGCGCCAATGCATTTGCCCGCGCCCTCACCGCCCGCGGCACCGCCAATGCGACGCTGCCGGTCGATCTCAGCCATGACCGGATCAATTCCGAACTGGGCCGGCCCGGCGCCTATACCGAGGCGGTGGACGCCTTTCTGGACCCGATTCTGGGCTGAGCCCAGCCTGCCCCATTGGCGGCGGCGCGCGAGATGCGCGGGCGCAGATTTCATGCCTCCGGCGGGAGTATTTGGCGAAAGGCGAAAGGGTCGGCAGCCGCTCTTGTCCAGCGGTTTCATGCTCCAGGGCGCCGGTGGCGTGCCGGCGCCGGGGCGCAGGGCGGTGACGTTCCTTTCGCCGGGTTGCGGCGGGGGGTGTTGTCACATTGACCCCGGCGGGGTTTTCTTCTAGGCACGGGGCACGCACGCCAGGCGCCCGGCGCAGGGCATGGCCATGGGGGCCTCGTGCGGCCAGACGATGCGGGCGCGAAATGTCCGCTAAGACACGGACATGCATGACCAGATTTACTGACCTGAAGCTGAGCCCGAAAGTCCTCAAGGCAATCGAGGATACCGGCTACGAGAGCCCGACCCCGATCCAGGCCGGCGCCATTCCGCCGGCGCTCGAGGGGCGCGACGTGCTGGGCATCGCCCAGACCGGCACCGGCAAGACCGCCGCCTTCACCCTGCCGATGGTGTCGATGCTGGCGCGCGGGCGCGCGCGCGCGCGGATGCCGCGCTCGCTGGTGCTGTGCCCGACCCGCGAGCTTGCCGCCCAGGTGGCGGAGAATTTCGACGCCTACGCCAAATATGTGAAGCTCACCAAGGCGCTGCTGATCGGCGGGGTGAGCTTTGGCGAGCAGACCAGGCTGATCGACCGGGGCGTTGACGTGCTGATCGCCACGCCGGGCCGCCTGCTCGACCATTTCGAGCGCGGCAAGCTCCTGCTCACCGGGGTGCAGATCATGGTGGTGGACGAGGCCGACCGGATGCTGGACATGGGCTTCATCCCCGATATCGAGCGCATTTTCGGCCTCGTGCCCTTTACCCGCCAGACGCTGTTCTTCTCCGCCACCATGGCGCCGGAGATCGAGCGCATCACCAATACCTTCCTGTCCAATCCCGAGCGTATCGAAGTCGCCCGTCAGGCCACGGCTTCGGACACCATCGCCCAGGGGCTGGTGGAGTTTCGCGCCACACGAAAGGACCGCGCCGCCAGCGAAAAGCGCCGCCTCCTGCGCGCGCTGATCGAGGCCGAGGGCGAGGCGCTCACCAATGCGATCATCTTCTGCAACCGCAAGGTGGATGTGGACATCGTCGCCAAGTCGCTGAAAAAGCACGGCTTCGACGCCGCGCCGATCCATGGCGATCTGGACCAGTCCCAGCGCATGGCGACGCTGCAGGGCTTTCGCGACGGGACGCTGAAATTCCTCGTCGCCTCCGATGTGGCCGCGCGCGGGCTCGACATCCCCAATGTCAGCCATGTGTTCAATTTCGACGTACCGGGGCACGCGGAGGATTACGTCCACCGCATCGGCCGCACCGGGCGCGCTGGGCGCGAGGGCAAGGCGGTGATGATCGTGGAGCCGCGCGACGAAAAGAATCTCGACGCGGTGGAGCGGCTGATCGGCACCAAGGTGCCGCGGCTCGACAATCCGCTGAAGAACGCGGGCAAGGGCGGCAAGGGGGAAGCCCCCGCCGGGGAAAAGACCGAAAAGCCGCAAAAGGCTGAACAGCCGCAGCAGACCCAGCCGCAGGAAAAGCCCTCCCGGAGCAGAAAGCGCGGTTCGCGCAAGCGCCGGGGGCAGTCTCAGGCGCCGCAGGCGCCGGTGATCGGCATGGGCGACCACCTGCCCGGCTTCATCGCCAAGAGCTTCGACGAGCGCCGCGAGGGCTGAGCCGCGCCCGCGCCGGGCCCCGAATTTTCTGCGAAAATTCGCCCCCCTCACCCGCCGAAGAGCCGCCGCCACAGCGGCGCGACGAGGCGGCGCCCGGGCACCAGCAGCGCGAGCCCCAGCGCCAGGCCGAACAGCCCGCCCAGCAGCGCCTCGGCCCCCCAGCCCACCGCGCCCCGGACCTCGGGCGGCACCGCCCGCATGGCCGCCTGCGCCTGACCCGCCGGCTGGGGCGCGCCCTGGTGG
>JALWTH010000352.1 GCA_027082975.1 Paracoccaceae bacterium
GGCTGGAAGTGGCGTTCCTCCACGCCCCCCTCACCGCCGGCCTCACCGGGCTCGACCTCGTCGTGGCCAACCCCCCCTACCTGCCCGAGCGTGACCGCGGGACGGCGCCCCCCGAGCTCGGCTTCGAGCCCGATACGGCGCTTTTCGCGGGCCGGGAAGGGCTGGACGTGGCCCGGCCGCTCGCCAAAGAAGCCCTCCGCGCGCTGAGGCCCGGGGCGGGGCTCGTGCTGGGGGCGCTGGCGGTGGGCCTGATCGGCTTCAGCCGTCTCTATCTCGGGGTGCATTACCTCTCGGACGTGCTCAATGGCTACCTCGTCGGCGGCCTCTGGGCGCTGGCAGGGGCGCATTGGCTGGTCGAAACCGGGAAATCGTCCGACGTTTAACGCTTTCTTTACCTCGCCCGGATACGATTTTTCGCAGAAAAATCGGGCGGGCGGCGCTGGTCGTTCGCGCGCGGGAAAGTGTCCGGGAAGGTGGTGGCGAATTTTCCGGCAGACGCGATTTTTCGCAGAAAAATCGGGGCGAGGGGTTGAGCGAAATCCGCCGGCTCAGCCCCGGTAGCGGCGCACGAAATTGGCGAGGATGCGCTCGGGGGCGAATACCTCGGCCCGGTGCACTTCCCGGATCAGGTCATCGGCGGTGTGGGGCGGGAAATAGCCGTGATCCTTGTAGATGCGGATGCGGGTTTCAAACCCGTCGCCATCGGCCTCGGGGTGGAACTGGGTGGCGTAGACATTCTCTCCCGTGCGGATCATCTGCACCGGGCAGGGGGCGGAGGTGACCAGGTGCACCGCCCTTTCGGGCAGGGCCTGCACCGCCTCCTTGTGGCCGACCAGGGCGTTGAAGCGCGCGGGCAGGCCGGCGAGCAGCGGGTCGGCGCGCCCCTCCTCGGTCAGTTCGCATTGGACCGCGCCTACCGGCTCGCCGTAGCGCTCCTTGGACACCGAGCCCGGGGCGAGGTGGTGGCCGAGGATGCCCATGCCGTAGCAGCAGCCGAGGAAAGGCAGGTCGCGGGCGATGATCTCGTCCATCATCCCCAGCACCGCCCGTTCGATGCGTTTTTCCACCGGGCTCTTTTCCTCTTCCGGGTCCGAGACGCAGCCGGGCCCGCCGCCGACGATGATGCCGCTGAAGGCGCCCGGGTCGAAGTCCCGGGGCAGGTCCTGGCGGTCAAGGCGGATGCGCGTGACTTCGCTTGCATCGAGCCCGCCCTTGTCGAGGAAGGCGGCGAATTCGTCGTCGGCGGCCGCGTCTTCGGGGCGCAGTTGCAGGATCAGGAAAGGTTTCATGGCGCGCACCTAGGCTCAGGACCCATTAATCCCGCGCTCACAGTCCGGCGAATTTGCTCCCTGAACAGGCGCAAGACCGCAGGAATAGCCGATCTATTTCAAGCTCTTGCAACGCATTCAGGGAGCAAATCCGCCTGAGCCCTGCGGGCGGTGCAGGCGCTTCATCTCAGGGGCCTTTTGCCCTTGGAAAGGGGCCCACCCTGTCCGGCGGGCAAAAAACCCCTGATAGCACGCGCCTCAAGCCGCTGTGAGCGCGGGATTGATGGGTCCTGAGCCTAGCGCCCCGGCGCGGGCGGGTCAAGCGGCGCGCGGTTGTGGTCCCGGGGCAGGTGCCATAGGCTGGCGCCATGTTGGAGCTTTGCGCCCTGCGGACCGGGCTGATCGGCCCGGTGGATTTGCGCCTGAAGGCGGGCGAGATCGCCATGCTGAGCGGGGCCTCGGGGGCGGGCAAGAGCCTGCTTTTGCGCGCCATTGCCGATCTGGACCCGGCTGCGGGCGACGTGCGGCTCGAGGGGCGTTCGCGCGCGCGGATCCCGGCGCCCGAATGGCGGAAGCGGGTGGCGTTGGTGCCGGCGGAAAGCGGCTGGTGGGCGCCGCGGGTGGGGGCGCATTTTCGCGACAGCCCGGATGTATCGGCGTGGCTCGCCGCGCTCGGCCTGCCAGAGGCGCTCGGCTGGGAGGTGGCGCGGCTTTCGAGCGGCGAGCGTCAGCGCCTCGCGCTGGTGCGCGCGCTGCAACTGGCGCCGCAGGTGCTGCTGCTCGACGAGCCCACATCGGCGCTGGATCCGGCGAGCGTGGAGGCGGCCGAAGCGCTGATCCGCGCCGAGGCCGGGCGCGGGGTGGCGGTGCTGATGGTCAGCCACGATCCGGCCCAGCGGGCGCGGCTCGGGCGCGCGCGGTATCGGCTCAGCGCGGGTCGGCTGGAGGCAGAGCCATGAGCGCCTATATCGCCCTTGGCTGGGGAGATCTGGCGCTGGCGGCGCTGTTTCTGCTGGCCAATGCGGCGCTGTCGATCTGGCTCAGGCTGGGGCTTGCGCGCCAGCTGCTGGTGGCGGGCGCGCGCATGGTGGTGCAGCTTCTGCTGGTGGGGCTGGTGCTGAAATGGGTGTTTGGCGCGGCCTCGCTCTGGCTGACGCTTGCGCTGGCGCTGGTGATGCTCGCCTTTGCCGGGCGCGAGGCGCGCGCGCGTCAGGCGCGCCCGCTTGCCGGCCCCTGGGGCTGGTCGCTCGGCGCGGGGGTGATGGCGGCGGCCGGCCTGGCGGTGACCAGCTTTGCGTTGGTGTTGGCGATCCGGCCCGAGCCGCTCTGGGCGCCCCGCTACGCGCTGCCGCTCCTGGGCATGGTGCTGGGCAACACGATGAACGGCGTCGCGCTGGGGCTCGACGGCCTGCTCGGCGCGCTCGAACGCGAGCGGGTGGCGGTGGAAGCGCGCCTGCTCCTGGGCCATGACAAATGGTCGGCGATGCGCCCGCAAATCCGCCGCGCCCTGCGCGCGGGCTTCACCCCGATCATCAATGGCATGGCCGCGACCGGGGTGGTGAGCCTGCCGGGGATGATGACCGGGCAGATACTCTCGGGGGTGGATCCGCAGGAAGCGGTGAAATACCAGCTTCTGGTGATGTTTCTGATCGGGGGCGCGACCGGGCTTGGCGTGCTCGGCGCGGTGCTGGGGGCGGCATGGCGG
>JALWTH010000353.1 GCA_027082975.1 Paracoccaceae bacterium
GGGGGGCTGGCCCCCCGGCGGGTCGCCGGGCAAGGCCCGGCGAAATCTCACCCCTGCGCGTAATCCGAAACCGGCGGGCAGGTGCAGACCAGGTTGCGGTCGCCCCAGACATTGTCGATCCGCCCCACCGGGGGCCAGTACTTGTCCACCCGGAAGCTGCCTTTCGGAAAGCAGCCCGCCTCGCGCGAATAGGGCCGGTCCCAGTCGCCCACCAGGTCCTCCACCGTATGCGGGGCGTTTTTCAGCGGGTTGTTCCCGGCGTCCATCTCGCCGTGCTCGATCGCCGCGATTTCCTCGCGGATCGCCAGCATCGCGTCGCAGAAGCGGTCGAGCTCGGCCCTGGTTTCGCTCTCGGTGGGCTCGATCATCAGCGTGCCCGCCACCGGCCAGGACATGGTCGGCGCGTGAAAGCCCGCATCCATCAGCCGCTTGGCGATGTCGTCCACGCTGACATGGGCGCTCTCGGCAAAGGGGCGGGTGTCGAGGATGCATTCATGGGCGACCCTTCCGCCGGGGCCGGCAAACAGCACCTCGTAAGCGCCCTTGAGCCGGGCGGCGATGTAATTGGCGCTGAGGATCGCGATCTTGCTGGCCTGGGTGAGCCCCGCGCCGCCCATCAGCAGCAGATAGGCCCAGGAGATCGGCAGGATCGAGGCCGAGCCGAAGGGGGCGGCCCCCACCGCGCCTTCCTCGCCGCTGAACGGATCGGCGGGCAGGAAGGGCGCGAGATGCGCCTTGACCCCGATCGGCCCCATGCCCGGCCCGCCGCCGCCATGGGGGATGGCGAAGGTCTTGTGCAGGTTGAGGTGGCTCACATCGCCGCCGATCTCGCCCAGCTTCACCAGCCCCACCATGGCGTTGAGATTGGCGCCGTCGATATAGACCTGCCCGCCATGCTCGTGCACGATCTCGCAGATCTCGCGCACGCCTTCCTCGAACACCCCGTGGGTCGAAGGATAGGTGATCATGCAGGCGGCGAGGTTTTCGCCCGCGGCGGCAGCCTTTTCGCGGAAATCGGCGAGGTCGATATCGCCGTTTTCCGCCGCCTTGACCACCACTACCTTCATCCCCGCCATCTGCGCGCTGGCCGGGTTGGTGCCGTGGGCGGAAGTGGGGATCAGGCAGATGTCGCGGTGCCCCTCGCCGCGCGAGGCGTGATAGCGGCGGATGGTCATCAGGCCGGCATATTCGCCCTGGGCGCCGGAATTGGGCTGCATCGACATGGCGTCGTAGCCGGTGATCTTGCAGAGCTTGTCGGCGAGATCGTCGATCAGCTCCCGGTAGCCCTCGGCCTGATCGGCCGGCGCCATCGGGTGCAGCATGGCGAATTCGCGCCAGGTGATCGGCATCATCTCGGCCGCGGCGTTGAGCTTCATGGTGCAGGAGCCCAGCGGGATCATGGCGCGGTCCAGCGCAAGGTCGCGGTCCGCGAGCCGGCGCATGTAGCGCATCATCTCGGTCTCGGCCCGGTTCATGTGAAAGACCGGGTGGGTGAGGTATTCGCTGCTGCGCAAGAGGTCGTCGGGCAGGCGGTATTCGGGGGTGTAGTCGTCGTCCTTCGCGTCGATGCCGAAGGCGCGCCAGACCGCCTCGATGGTGGGGCCGCGGGTGGCTTCGTCAAGGGTGATGCCGACCCGGTCCGCACCCACCGGGCGCAGGTTGATCCCCTCTTCCACGGCGCGTCTGAGCACGGTCTGCTGCAGCGGGCCGACCTCCACGGTGATGGTGTCGAAGAAGGCATGCGGGGCGACGCTGAAGCCCGCCGCCTCGAGCCGGCGGGCGAGCCGCACGGTCTTGCGGTGGATGCGCTGGGCGATGGCCTTGAGCCCCTCGGGGCCGTGAAACACCGCGTAGAAGCTCGCCATGACTGCCAGCAGGGCCTGGGCGGTGCAGACATTGGAAGTGGCCTTTTCGCGGCGGATATGCTGCTCGCGCGCCTGCAGCGAGAGGCGATAGGCCGGGTTGCCGTGGCTGTCGCGCGAAACGCCGACGATGCGCCCGGGCATGGCGCGCTTGTGCTTGTCGCGGGTGGCCATGTAGGCGGCATGGGGGCCGCCATAGCCCATCGGCACGCCGAATCGCTGGGTCGTGCCCACGGCGATATCGGCGCCCATGGCGCCGGGCTCCTTGAGCACGGTGAGCGCCAGCGGATCGGCGGCGACGATGCCCACGGCCCCGTGTTCGTGCAGCTGGGCGATGCAGTCGGTGAAGTCGCGCACCACCCCATGGGTGCCCGGATACTGGAAGATCGCACCGAATACGGCGGCCGGGTCGAGGTCGCTCGCCGGCTCGCCCACGACGATCTCGATGCCAAGCGGGGCGGCGCGGGTCTTCATCACCGCGATGTTCTGCGGATGGCACTGGGAATCGATGAAAAAGGCCGTGGCCTTCGACTTGCCGATGCGCCGGGCCATGGTCATGGCTTCGGCGCAGGCGCTGGCCTCGTCGAGCAGCGAGGCATTGGCGATCTCGAGCCCGGTGAGGTCGGCGACCATGGTCTGGTAATTCAGGAGCGCCTCCAGCCGGCCCTGGCTGATCTCGGGCTGGTAGGGGGTGTAGGCGGTGTACCAGGCGGGGTTTTCGAGGATGTTGCGCTGGATCACCGGCGGCGTCACCGTGCCGTGATAGCCCTGGCCCAGCAGCGAGCGCAGCACCTTGTTCTTCGATGCCGTGACGCGCATCCGGTGCAGCATCTCGCGCTCGGAGAGCGCGCGCCCCCAGTCGAGCGGCTCCTTCTGGCGGATCGAGGCGGGAATGGTCTGGTCGATCAGGGTATCCAGATCGCTGACGCCGATGGTTTCGAGCATCCCGGCGATTTCGGCGGGCGAGGGGCCGATATGGCGGCGGTTGGCGAAGTCGTAGGGCAGGTAGCCGGTGGGGGTGAAGGGCATGGCTGTCTCCGTGACGGCGGGATTTGCGGGCAGGCGGGTGCGGCCGGGGCGATTTTTCGCAGAAAAATCGCCC
>JALWTH010000354.1 GCA_027082975.1 Paracoccaceae bacterium
CGGCGCGATGCTGGGAAGCCTCGAAGAGCTGCTCATCACCACCGACATGGGGGTGGAGACGGCGCTCAAGGTCACCGCCAGCATGGCCGAGGGGCGTTTCGGCCGCAAGCTCGGGGCCGACGACATCAAGCGCCTGCTGGCAGAAGAGATCGCCGCCATCCTGGAGCCGGTGGCGAAACCGATGCCGCTTTATGCCAAGAAACCGCAGGTGGTACTGGTGGTCGGGGTCAACGGTTCGGGCAAGACCACCACCATCGGCAAGCTGGCCAGCCAGTTCCGCGCCGCCGGCAAATCGGTGATCATCGCCGCCGGCGACACCTTTCGCGCCGCCGCCGTCGAGCAGCTCCAGGTCTGGGGCGAACGCGCCGGCGTGCCGGTCCTCACCGCCCCCGAAGGCGCCGACCCCGCCGCGCTCGCCTTCGACGCCATGAGTCGCGCCGAGGCAGAAGGCGCCGACCTCCTGATGATCGACACTGCCGGCCGGCTGCAAAACCGCGCCGACCTGATGGAAGAGCTCGCCAAGATCGTCCGCGTGATCCGCAAGCAGGACCCGGACGCGCCGCACAACACCCTGCTGGTGCTCGACGCCACCACCGGGCAGAACGCGCTCTCCCAGGTCGAGACCTTCCGGAAACTCGCCGATGTCACCGGCCTCGTGATGACCAAGCTCGACGGCACCGCCAAGGGCGGCGTGCTGGTGGCGCTGGCCGACAGGTTCGGACTGCCGATCCACGCCATCGGCGTCGGCGAGCAGATCGACGACCTCGCCCCCTTCGACCCCGAGGAATTCGCCCGCGCCCTCACCGGCACCTGATTTCTTCTGTTCGCAAATATCCCACGGGGGTCCGGGGGTGTGAAACCCCCGGTCCCGCCCCCACCACAGGCGCCACCGCATGAGCCACCACATGAGCCACCGCATGAGCCACCACATGAGCCTCCCGTGAGCCTCCCATGAGCCAATGGCTGATCTCCCTGCAAGGCACCCCCGAAGGCCATGTCCTCGCCGTGGCCCTGGCCCTGCTCGCGGCCTTCTCCCACGCCGCCTTCGGCGCGCTGCAAAAGGGGCGTCACGACCCCTGGCTCTCGCGCGGGGCGATCGACCTGTCCTATGCGCTCATCGCCGCGCCGTTTGCCCTGTTCGTGGTGCCCTGGCCCGAGCCGCATATGTGGCCGATCCTCGCCGTCACCTTCCTGATCCATGTGGGCTACAAGCTCGCCCAGGCCCGGACCTATGTGCTGGGAAGCTACACGGTGGTCTATCCGGTGGTGCGCGGCACCGGGCCGCTGTTTGCGGTGATCGGCGCGACGATTTTCTTCGGCGAGCGCTACACGGCGGCGCAATGGCTGGGGGTTGCGGTGCTGCTCGCGGGCATCTACGGGCTTGCGGCCTACAACCTGCGCCACTGGCAGGCCGGCCGCGCCCGGCTCAGGCCGGCGCTGGCCATGGCGGTGCTGACCGGGCTGTTCGTCGCCCTCTACACGGCCTGGGACGCCTACGCGATCCGCTCGGCCGCCGATCCCTTCACCTTCCTCGCCTGGTTCTTCCTGATCGACGGGCTGTTCATGCCCACGCTCGCCGCCCTGCGCCTCGGCCGGATGACCCACCGCCCCGCCCCCGGCCCGCTGATCGCGCGCGGCATCACCGGGGCCTTCATCGCGCTGATCAGCTTCGGCTCGATCATGCTGGCCACGCGGATTGACGCTGTGGGCCAGGCGGCGGTGCTGCGCGAGACCTCCACCGTCTTTGCCGCCCTGATCGGCTGGCTTATGCTGGGCGAGCGGGTCGGCGGGCTGCGGCTCTTGCTGATGGGTTTGATCGCCGCCGGGGCCGTGATAGTGGAGATCGGAGCATGAGGGAGCGCAGATGAGCGAAAGACGGATCAGCCCGGGGATCAAGGCCCTGCTGGAATACGGCCCGCTGGCGGTGTTCTTCACCGCCTACATGCTCCTGCGCAAGCACAGCTTCCTGATCGGGGGCGAGGAATATAACGGCTTCATCGCCGCCACCGCCCTGTTCATCCCGGTGCTGGCCATTGCCACCCTGCTGCAATGGCGCCTGGCCGGGCGAATCTCGAAAATGCAGATCATCACCCTGGTGCTGGTGGTGCTGTTCGGCGGCATGAGCGTGTGGTTCAACGACGAGCGCTTCTTCAAGATGAAGCCGACCATGATCTACCTGATCTTCGCCGCCCTGCTGGGCTTCGGCCTGTGGCGGGGCGAAAGCTACCTCGAGGCGGTGATGGGCGAGAACCTGCCGCTCAGACGCGAAGGCTGGATGATCCTGACCCGGCGCCTGCTGCTGTTCTTCCTGGCGCTGGCGCTGTTCAACGAAGTCGTCTGGCGCAATTTCTCCACCCCCACCTGGGTCACCTTCAAGACCTTCGGCCTGACCATCGGCACCTTCGCCTTCTTCATGGCGCAGGTGGGGCTGTTTGGCAAATACGCGGTGGAGGAGGGCGAAGGGAGCGAAGGGGGCGAAGACATGGCGGAATAGCCGCCCGGGGCGGGGTGGCGCTCGCGACAGGATTCGAACCTGTGACCTTCGCCTTCGGAGGGCGACACTCTATCCAGCTGAGCTACGCGAGCCTGTGCGTGCATATAGGCCATGCGCGCGGGCGGGGCAATCGCTAAAGCGCCGCGCGCCGCGCTTCATGTGGCGGTGCCGTCCGGCGCCTCCAGCAGATCGGCGGCAGCGACCGGGCCGAGGCGGTCGAGCAGCTCCATCACCCGCGCCCGGCAGGGGCCGATGCGGCAATCCGGGCCGAGGAAATCGTCGGGCAGGTCCGGGTGGCGCAGCAGCAGGCGGCGCCAGCCATGCACGATCAGCCCGCGCAGCACCGCGCGGTCGAGGTCGCTTATGCGCTCGGGCAGCAGGCTGGCGGCGCGTTCCAGGCGGGCTTCGAATCGGGCGTAATCCTCCCTGAGGGCCGCGCCGATGACCGCTTCGCGCAGCCAGTCGG
>JALWTH010000355.1 GCA_027082975.1 Paracoccaceae bacterium
CCCCTAGCGATAGCTCAACACCCGCCCCCCCGGGCTGACCACGAATTTGCGCACATCGCGAAACCCCGGCGGATTCTTCTCCGCCAGTACCTGATAGGGCCGCTGCGGCAGGATGATTGCGCGCTCCAGGCGCGTCACCCCGCTGTCGGCCGCCTGCCCCGCAAACGGGTCCAGCGCAAACACCTCCCGCTCCACCGAGGAAAACCAGCCGGATTTCTCGATCTCCACCCGCTCGCTCTCAAGCTCCTCCATCGTCCAGGCCAGGGCCCAGTCCTCGCCCGGCGGGCTTTTCGCCTCTTCCAGCACCGCGCGCAGCGGCCCCAGCTGGCTGGTAAAGGCATGGCTGTACATCGGCCCCAGATGGATGCGCTTGAGCCGCTTGGGGTGCAGGTCGTCGAAATCCCGGTCGAACCCGCTGGCGATGGTCACGAGCTTCAGCCCCGACGTGCTCTGCGCCAGCAGATGCGCCTGCGCCGCCGGCCAGCGGCGTTCGTCCTTGGGCAGGGCGATGCGGCCGGTATCTTCGAGTTCCATCAGGTAGACGGTGGGCACGTTGCGCACGCTGTCATAGACCGCCCAATGCAGCAGGTAGCGCCGCCTGAGATAGCGCCCGCGCTTGCCGGAATTGCCCCGCCAGATCGCGTCCGGGTGCATCTGCGGCCAGAACAGATCCCCCTTGAGCAATTCCTCGTAGTAAAGCCGCTGCGAATAGGCGTATTGCAGCCGGGTCGGCACTTTCAGCTCGCCCACGATCTCGCGCACCATGGCCGCCTTCAGATCCTCGCCCGAGGGCATGTTCCTGAGATGCGCGCGCGCCTGCTGGGCGTCGGCGGCCATCTGCAAAAGCTCCGCATGGACCGGAAAGCCGCTCTCCACCCGGTCAAAGGTAAGCTCGCCCGCCGCCGGCGCGCGCCCGGCCATGTGATACTTGTTGGCCAGCGCCCTGAACGTATAGCCCAGCGCAATCAGGTAGCGCGCCAGCACCTCGACCTCGGCGCTGCTCAGCTGCCCCTCGCCCTGCATCCGTGCGGCCACCTGCGCCAGATGCCCGGTGATCCGGTCGAACTTGGCGAAATAGCGCCGCGTCGCCTGGCTGTCGGTCAGGGTCTGGTGGTCGGCGGTGAGGGGATCGGTGTCAGCCATCACGCCCCCGCCAGTCCAGCCACCACACCAGGGCGCCGGCAAGCATCAGCACGGCCAGACCGCCCCACAGGACCGGCCCGGCCAGCGCCGCTCCGGGAGCAAAGCTGAACCCGGCCAGGGCGATGACCGCCAGCAGCAGCAGGGCGGAAAGCGCCGTCTTCATTCGCCGTACAGGTTCTTGTCATGCTTCTCGACGATCTTGGCAAACCGCCGGGCAAAGCGCTCGTCGGCCCTGGCCTTCTGCTCCAGCACCTTGCGGGCAAAGACCATGCTGTCCTCATGCGCCTCCATCATCTCGGCCATGCGCATATTGGTGGCGGTGCCGATCGCGGCCATAGCGGCCTGGGCTTCCTTGTCGGTCTCCACCCCGATTTCGTTGATCCGGTGGGCCACGTCCTGCTGCTGGGCGGTCTTGAGCGACTTGGACAGCGCGTCATAGAGCACCACGCGCTGCTTGGTGTCGGTCTGCAGCTTGTTGATCAGCACCATCTGGGTCGCGGCCTGATTCTGCAGGGAGTCGATCCAGGTCTTGCCCTGCTCGATATAGCGCTCGAGCGTCTGGCTCCTGGCGAGCTTGACCTGCTCTTCCTGCACCATCTCGTTATAGCGGTTGTTGAGCGCCGCCAGTTCGCTCTCGAGCTTGGTGCGCGCTGCGGCGTCCTGCTCCATCGAGATCCTGTTTTCCAGTTCGATGATCTTCGGGTCCATCGCCTGAATATCGGCACGCAGCTGCTCGAGCTCGGCCACTGTCGCCTCGCGCTCGTCGAGCGTCTCGGTCAGATTCTTCTCCACCCGCTCCTTCTGGGTGTTGAGCAGGTCAAGCTGGCCCTGCAGCAGGTTGACGATGATATCGGACTTGGAAATCAGGTCCTGCAGCTTGTCGTCGATGCTGGCCACGCGCATCCGCTCCTGGCGCATGCTCTCGGCCTTGGCGGGCGCGAAAATGCCGACGAATTTCTCCCAGCCGGTCTTGTTGCGCATCTCGTCGAAATCGCGCGAGAAACCGGCGGTCACTTCATCGAGCCCCATGATCAGCTCGGCGATATTGGCATTCATCGCCTCGGTATGGGCATGCACATCCTCAAGCGTGGCGTTTTCGATGTCGATCGACACATCGGTGCCCGCGGCCATCTTTGCCCGCGCGGCTTCGATCCGGCTGGTCAGCTCGGAAATCTTCGCCTGCGCGGCCTCCACCTGCTCTTTGCTCTCGCGGATCTGTGCGTCAAAGTCGGCCATGGGCCCTCCCGGTATGTTAATCGGATAAACATTTATCTATGTTCAGTCTAGCGCGATTTAAAGACCCTTCCCAGCCGGTTTTGCAAGGCTATCCCGGTTTTCACGCAGCAAGGGCCCGGCTGCGGACATCCTCTTCAAAACTCCTTGCCCTTTGCCCCCGCCACCCTCATATTCCGCCGAGCCGAGGCGCGCATGTCCAGAAATCTCCCCCTGCTGTTCATCTTCCTGACCCTGCTGATCGACGCGATCGGCATCGGGCTGATGATCCCGGTCCTGCCGGAGCTGATCGGCGCGCTGACCGGCGAGGGGATCGGCGGCGCGGCGCTCTGGGGCGGAGTGCTGACCACCGCATTCGCCGCCATGCAGTTCCTGTTCGGCCCCACGCTGGGCAATATCTCCGACCGCTGGGGCCGGCGCCCGGTGCTGCTGATCTCGCTCGCCGTGATGGGCACGGTCTATCTGGCGATGGGCCTGACCGGCTCGATCTGGCTGCTGCTGGCGGCGCGGATCCTGGCCGGCATCGCCGCCGCCACCCAATCCACCGCCATGGCCTATATCGCCGACATATCCGCGGCCGAGGACAAGGCCGCCAATTTCGGCCTGTTCGGCGCCGCCTTCGGCATCGGCTTCGTGCTGGGGCCGCTGGCGGGCGGGCTGCTTGGCGAACTGGGCATCCGCGCGCCGTTCTTCGCCGCGGCGGCGCTGGCCGGGCTCAACCTCGCCTTCGGCTATTTCGCCCTGCCCGAAAGCGTGACCGACGCCACCCGCCGCGCCTTTGACTGGCGCCGGGCCAATCCGCTGGGAGCGCTCAGGGCGGTCTCATCGCTGCCCGGCGCCGGGCTGCTGCTCGCCTTTGCCTTCCTCGCCTTTCTGTCCTCGGTGGTCTATCCGGCGATCTGGCCCTATTTCGGGGCCGAGCGCTTTGGCTGGGGGCCGGGGATGATCGGGCTTTCGCTGGGCATCTACGGCATCTCCATGGCGCTCACCCAGGGGCTGCTGGTGCGCCCGGTGCTGCGCCGGCTGGGCGAGCGGCGCACGGTGCTGCTGGGGCTTGCCCTGCGCCTGTTCAGCTTCCTGTTTCTCGGGCTGGCGGGGATCGGCTGGCTGGTGCTGGCGCTCACCCCGATAAGCGCGCTGGGCGGGATCGAAGACCCGGCCCTGCAGGGGATCCTGTCGCGACGCGCGCCCGATGACGCGCAGGGCGAGCTGCAGGGGGTGATGGCCAGCCTCAACGCCATTGCCACCATCGTCGCGCCCCTGGCGCTGACCGGCGTGTTTGCCTTCTTCAGCGGCCCGGACGCGCCGATCTACCTGCCCGGCGCGCCGTTTCTGATCTCCTTCCTGCTGAGCCTTGCCTCGCTGCCCTTCTTTCTCGCCGCCATGCGGGGCGAGCGGCGGGGCGAACGGCGGGGCGAAACGTAGCGTCCCGCTTGCCTGCGCGCGCGCCTGGCGCCACTCTGGGGCCAAAGGAGAGAGCCCATGCCCCGGATCAAGGCCGCCATCTGCCACGCCTTCAATGAGCCGCTCACGATCGAAGAGGTCGAACTTGCCGCCCCCGGCCCCGGCGAGGTGGAGGTGGCCATCGGCGCGGTGGCGATCTGCATGAGCGACATTTCCTATGCCGAGGGCGCCTGGGGCGGCCCGCTGCCGGCGGTATTCGGCCACGAGGCGGCCGGGCGCATCAGCGCCCTGGGCGAGGGTGTGCGCGGCCTGAGCCCGGGCGATCCGGTGGTGGTCACCATGATCCGCGCCTGCGGCCAATGCCAGCCCTGCCAGACCGGCGCGCCGGTCTATTGCGCCGAGCCCGCGCCCATGGCGCCGCTGTCGCTCGGCGGCGGCGCGCCACTTGCCCAGGGGCTCAATTGCGGCGCCTTTGCCGAACGCGCGGTGGTGCATCACTCGCAGCTGGTGCGCATCCCCGAAGACCTGCCGATGGAGGCCGCCTGCCTGCTCGCCTGCGGCGTCACCACCGGCATCGGCGCGGTGGTCAATACCGCCCGCCTGCGCCCGGGGCAGAACGCGGTGGTGATCGGCGCCGGCGGGGTCGGGCTCAATGCCATCCAGGGCGCGCGCATCGCCGGGGCGGCGCGCATCATTGCCATCGACCTGAGCGAGGACAAGCTGGAAGCCGCGCGCGCTTTCGGCGCCACCCACACCCTGCTGGCGGGCGATCCGGCGCCGTGGAAGGCGGTGCGCCGGATCACCGGCGGCCACGGGGCGGACGCGGTATTCGTCACCGTCGGCGCCACCGAGGCCTATGACAGCGCCCCGCGCTACCTGGCGCGCGGCGGGCGGGTGATCATGGTCGGCATGCCCCATTCCGGCCAGCGCGCGGGCTATGAGCCGGTGATCCTCTCGGCGCTGGGCCAGGGGCTTCAGGGCACGCTGCTGGGCGATGCGGTGATCTCGCGCGACATCCCGTGGATGGTGGAGCTTTACCGGCAGGGGCGGCTGAAGCTCGACGAACTGGTAAGCCGGCGCTGGCCGCTTGCGCAGATCAACGAGGCCATTGCCGACACCCGCGCCGGCCATGCCCGGCGCAACGTGATCGTGTTTGACACCGACCGGGAGAACTGAGGCCAGACCGCCCGCCTGCCTGCCCCGTCCACCGGGCGCCCGATTTTCGCCCGAATTGGCCGCGCCCGCGCGGTGCCGCGCGCGGTGATTCGGGCAAAATCGCGGCAAATTCCCCGCGAAGGCTGCGAAATTTTGGGGAAATTATGGTTAAAATTCCCCCGAAACACCTTTTTCCAGAAATGGAAACATTCGCCCGGGCGGCATCCTTGAACAGGGTGCCGATGACTGCCCGCGCGCCGGTTCGTCGCGGCGCAAGCCCTGCCCCGCGGGTGACAAATACCGGCAAGGGGCGAAAATCCGGCCCGTCTGCCCTGGCCGGGCGAATATTTGAAATGCAAATCTGTGGACGCAATTTACCTAAAATTACTGTCTTTTTGTCAGTATCCCCCTCCCGATCTTGCACCAATAGGGGGAGACATGAGCCTCTGTTTCCCGATGTGAAACAATCAAGACGCCGCGCCTGCCGCCCCCGCCCCCGCCTGCCGGGGCCGCTTCGCGCCGCCGCGGGCATCGCCCGATCCGCCCGGACCACGGCGCCCGCGCCTGGCCAACACCCCCCGGCAACAGGCCATGCGCCCCCCCCTGCCGGGCCGATGCCGGGCCGATCCGGCGCCTTCGCGGCGCAGGGAGCGGGGGGCGCCTTGACGTTACTTCCCCCCAGGGCGTATTTTCCCCCTGTGTTCGAGGCCATGGGGGTCTTGGCATAACTGGGTGGGTAACAACTGCGTTGTCCGAAGCAACGCATCTGACCTCGGGAAGCCGGGCCTGAAAAGGGGATGCTGCACCCCTGACGGCAACGGAACCAGTCGAAGCGGATCGGAATTGCCGGAGCGGCAGGCATCGCTCCGAACGGTCGCCCTCGGCCAGGGGACAGGTGTCGGCATGTTGCACCGGGCAACCCTGGGGTAAGACGTTATGACAATCCACTACAGGCCGGCCTATCCGGCCACGGAAATCGGGGAGCTGGCGCCGGTACAGCCGGTTCAGCTGCGCTACCGGCCGCGCAGGAGCCTCTACCTGAACGGGGCGAAGCGGCTGCTGGACCTCCTGCTGGTCGCCATCCTGGCCCTGCCCGCCATGCTGATCCTCGCCATCTTCATGTCGCTGATCGCCCTGGACGGCGCCTCGCCGCTCTACCGGCAGGAGCGCGTCGGGCGCGGCGGCAAGCGCTTCACCATGTGGAAGCTGCGCTCGATGGTGGCCGATGCCGATCTGCGCCTGGTCACCTATCTGGACGCCAACCCGCAGGCGCGCGCCGAATGGGACCGCCACCAGAAGCTCAGGCACGACCCGCGCATCACCCGCATCGGCCGCTTCATCCGCAAGACCTCGATCGACGAGCTGCCGCAGTTGTGGAACGTGCTGCTGGGCGACATGTCGCTGGTCGGCCCGCGGCCGATGATGCCCGACCAGCAGGATATCTACCCTGGCCGCGCCTATTACGAGATGCGCCCGGGCATTACCGGCGCCTGGCAGGTGTCGGAGCGCCACGAGAGCAGCTTTGCCGAACGCGCCCTGCATGACACCCGCTATTACAAGTCCGTGTCGCTGGCAACCGACCTGCGCATCCTGCTGCGCACCGTGGGCGTGGTGCTGAAGGCCGCCGGGGTCTGACGCGGGGCGGCAAGGGCGGCGAGGACCGAGCGGGGCCGAGCGGGGCGGATCAGCCGCCCGATTGCCCGCCCGCCCGCTTCTGCGCGAGCTTCCGGCGAAACAGCTCCCCTACCCGCCTGGCCCAGGCGTCCCAGTTGAGGTACTGCTCGTATTCGCGCCGCGCCGAGGCCCTGAGCGCCGCATAGGCCGCCGGATCGGCAAGGTAGCGCCTTATCACCGCGGCAAAGGCCTCGGCGTCGCTGCCCGGCGGCAGGGCGTGGCCATTGACGCCATCGCGCACCGGCACGCCGCCGACCCTCAGCGCCAGCGACGGCAGCCCGTAGGCAGACGCCTCGCAGAAGGCAAAGCCCCAGCTTTCGAACGAGGCCATGAACAGGAAATGCGCGGCCCGGAACGCCGCCTCGAAGCTGGCAAGCTCGCCCGGCACCGCCTTGTCGAGCGAAGGATGCACGGTGAGCCAGTCGGCGGGCGCGAGCGGCGGGGTGCTGCCGATCACGGTCAGCCGCGCGTCGATCCCGCCCGCGCGCAGGCGCTCCACCGTCTCGGCCACCAGCGGCCCGCCCTTGGCCCACCAGTCGCGCCCGACGAAGAGCAGGCGCAAGGGCGCGTCCGGGGCGAGCGCCACCGGCGCGCCGGGGCCCGGGTCTTCGACATTGGCCCCCCAGGGCACCACCACCGATCGCGCGTCGTCGAGCCCGTAGAGCGCATCGGCGGTCTGCTTCTGCCATTCGCCGGGCCACAGCAGCAGGTCGCAGGCGCGAAAGATGCGCCGCTCGGCGGCCAGCACCAGCGGATCGAGCAGGCGCGCGGGGGCGAAAAAGGAGCCGAAGCTCTGGCCGATCTCGGAGCGCTTGTAGCCGGTCATGGTGGCGTCCGAGGTAAAGGCCGTGACCATCCCGGCGGGCGGGCGTAGCCCGGCCAGCGACTGGAACGAATAGGGCGTGAACAGCACGTCGTATCGCGCACGGCGAAGCTCGGCCCGAACGGCGCGCGCGATCACCCGCCCCAGCGCCAGGTGCAGGCGCCAGCGGGCGCGGATATTGATCCGGTCGGGCAGGGCGTGCATCAGCCGGCGCAGCGGCTCGGCCAGCCCCCAGCGGTTCGACAGGATCGTGACCTCGCCCACATGCTTGCGCAGCGCGTCATACATGCGCGCATTGCCGCCCGAATACAGATTGCGGTCCTCGGGCGAGAAGTCGCACAGATAGGCGATTTTCAGCGGCCTGTCGGTCATGCCTTTCGGATTAGGCGCAAATACCCCGCCTGAAAAGCGAAAGTTTATCCAATTCTCGCCGCATTTCGCTGTTATCAAAGCGCGCGTGAGAGCACAGGAGGGCGCCCGGCCCATGCCCAACACCCTGGCATATTTCATGCTGGCACTCTGGCCGCTGGTGACGCTGGCGCTGTTTGTGCGCCTGAGCCCGGCCACGGCGCTGGTGGCGAGCATCGTCGCCGGCTACCTGCTGCTGCCCCCGGCGCCGGCGGGTTTCGACCTGCCGCTGCTGCCGCCCCTGGGCAAGAGCCGCATCCCGGTGCTCAGCGCCTTTGCGGTGCTGTGGCTGAGGGCGCGCGGCTCCTTCGAGCTGCTGCCGCGCGGGCGCGCGGCCCGGGTGCTGCTGGCGATATTCGTGCTGTCGCCGGTGCTGACCTATGCGACCAATACCGAGCCGGTCTTCTTCGGTCGTATCGGCCTGCCGGGGATGCGCCCCTTCGAGGCGCTGGCGCTGGTCATCCAGCAGGCGATGCTGGCGCTCAATTTCCTGCTGGCGCGGGCGATCCTGACCGGGCCGGGGGCGCCGGGCCTCACGCGCGAGGACGATGGCGGGGCCGGCCTGCGGCTGATCCTCGCGGCACTGTTTGCGGGGGGGCTGGCCTATTCGCTGCCGATGCTGATCGAGGTGCGCCTGAGCCCGCAGCTCAACAACATGATCTACGGCTATTTCCAGCATTACTTCTCGCAGGCGATCCGCGCGGGCGGCTACCGGCCGCTGGTATTTCTCGAACACGGCCTTTGGGCGGCCTTCTTCGCCATGTCGGCCTTTGCCGCGGCGCTGGCTTTGTGGCGGCTGGCGCGGGGGCGCGGGCGGGGGCTGTATCTGCTCGCGGCCGGCTATCTCGGCCTGGTGCTGGCGCTGTGCAAGACCCTGGGCGCGCTCCTTTACGGCATCCTGCTGGTGCCGCTTCTGGCGCTGCTTTCGACTCTCTGGCAGGTCCGCATCGCCGCGCTTCTGGGCCTGCTGGCACTCTCCTACCCGGTGCTGAAAGGCCTCGACGCGGTGCCGCAGGAACAGCTGGTGGCCGAGGCCGCCAAGGTCAGCCCCGAGCGGGCCAATTCGCTGCAATTCCGCTTTGACAACGAAGACATCCTCTATGAACGCGCCATGCAGAAGCCCGCCTTCGGCTGGGGCATCTGGGGGCGCAACCAGATCCTCGACCCGGAAACCGGCAATTACAAGACCGTCACCGACGGGCGCTGGATCATCACCCTCGGGGTCTATGGCTGGCTGGGATATGTCGGCGAGTTCGGCCTGCTGGTGCTGCCGCTGCTCGCACTCTGGCAGGTGGGGCGGCGGCCGGGGGCGCGCCTGCCGGGCGCGGCCGGGCCGCTGGCGCTGCTGCTGGCGGTCAATCTCGTGGACCTGATCCCCAATGCCACCCTGACCCCGATCACCTGGATGATCGCCGGTGCGCTCATGGGCGCGGCGGAGCGGGCGCGCGCGCTTTACCGGGCGCCGGAGGCGCGCAGGCTGAGGACGGTGCTGTGAGGCGGGTGCTGCTCATTGCCGAGGCGGCCAACCCGGAATGGGTCAGCGTGCCGCTGATCGGCTGGTCGCTGGCGCGCGCGCTGGCCGAGCTGGCGGATGTGCATGTGGTCACGCAGGTGCGCAACCGCGCGGCCTTTCTGCGCGCGGGGATGGTGGAGGGCGAGGATTTCACCGCCATCGACAGCGAGGCGGTGGCGCGCCCGCTCTGGGCCATCGGCAAGGTGCTGCGGATGGGCGAGGGCAAGGGCTGGACCGCGCTGCAGGCGGTGTCGGCGGCGGCCTATCCGGCCTTTGAGCGGCGCGTGTGGCGGCGCTTTGGCGGCGAGATCGCGGCGGGCGAGTGGGATGTGGTGCACCGGATCACCCCGCTTTCGCCCACCATCCCGAGCCCGATCGCCGCGAAATGCGCCGCGGCCGGGGTGCCCTTCGTGCTGGGGCCGCTCAATGGCGGCGTGCCCTGGCCCAAGGCTTTCCGCGCCGAGATGCGCGCCGAGCGCGAATATCTCGCCCCCCTGCGCGCCGCCTACAAGGCGCTGCCCGCAAGGCGCGCGACCCTCAGGGCGGCGGCGGCGATCCTCGCCGGCTCGCGCCATACGGCGGGCGAGATCCCGGCGGTCTTTCGCGACAAGGTACTGTGGCTGCCTGAAAACGCCATCGACCCGGCCCGCTTCAGCCGCCTGGCCGGGCACACGCCGGGGCCGCTCAGGATCGCCTTCGTCGGGCGCATGGTGCCCTACAAGGGGCCGGACATGCTGATCGAGGCGGCGCGCCCGCTGCTGGAGGAAGGCCGCGCGACGCTCGAGATGATCGGCGACGGGCCGATGCTGGAGCGGCTGCGCGCGCACCCGGCGCCCGGCCTCACCTTCCACGGCTGGCTGGCCCATGAACAGGTGCAGGACGTGCTGGCAAACGCCACGCTCATGGCGCTGCCCAGCGTGCGCGAATTCGGCGGCGGGGTGGTACTCGAAGCCATGGCGCTGGGGGTGCCGCCGCTGGTGGTGGATTATGCCGGGCCGGGGGAGCTGGTGGGCGAAGGGCTGGGCTTCAAGGTGCCGCTGGGCGAGCGCGCCGGGATCGTGCGCGCGCTCCGGGCCGAACTTCAGCGCCTCGCCCGCGCGCCCGCCCTGCTGGCCGAAACCGGGGCGCGGGCGCGGGCCCATGTCAGGGCGCATTTCACCTGGGCGGCCAAGGCCCGGCAGATCGCGAGGGTGCATGAATGGGTGTGCGATGGCGGCCCGCCTCCCTCGCCGCTCATTGGCGGTGCTTCCGGTTGAGCGGGGCGATTTTTCTGTCGAAAAATCGTGCCTCCGGCGGGAGTATTTGTCAGAAAGATGAAAGGGGCGGGCTGTGGAGGAGGAGCTTTCATGTCGAGACCGCTTTTGCTGCTGCTGATTCTGATCGCTCTTGCCGGCAGCGCCGCCGCCGCCGAGAGCAGGGTGCGGCTCTATGCCTTTGGCAATTCGCTGGTCAATCATGCGGAGGGGGGCGCCGAGGCCAATGTCCCAGTCTGGCTCGCGCGCATGGCGCGGGCCGATGACAGGGCGTTTTCCATGAGCGGGCAGTTCGGCTTTCTCAGGGATTTTGCCGCCGGCCTGCCGCCCGCGCCCGGCTGGAGCTTTCGCGGCGTGCGCGGGGCCTGGCTGCCGGCGCGGCGCTCCTTTGGCGCGGCGGGCTTTACCCATGTGCTGATCGCCCCGGCCAATTTCATCCAATACCGCGCGCCCGAGCAGCCTTACGAGGATGGCAGCGGCACGGACATGAGCCCGCTTTCGGCGACGCTGGCGCTGATCGACTGGCTGCGGGAGGCATCGCCGGAGACCCGGATCGTGCTCTATCAGGGCTGGGCGGACATGGCGCCCTTTGGCGAAGACTTCCCGCCCGACGCCGGTGCGCTGGCGGAATATCACGCCTTCAATGCCGGCGCCTACAGCGACTGGTATGCCGACTGGCTGGCTGAGCTGCGCGCCGCGCGGCCCGAGGCGCGTATCGCCCTGGCGCCGGTGGCGCGGGTGCTGGCCGGGCTGCTTTCGCAGGGGCCGCTGGCGGGGCTTCCGGCCGAAGCGCTCTATACCGACAGCGCCCCCCACGGCACGCCGACCCTCTATCTGCTGGCGGCGATGGTCACCTATGCGACCCTGTATGACAGCCCGCCGCCGGACAATCTGCGCCTGAGCGATACGATCCACCCGGCCCTGCGCGCGCATTACCGCGAGATTGCCGGGCAGATCTGGCGCGCCGTTTCCGCC
>JALWTH010000356.1 GCA_027082975.1 Paracoccaceae bacterium
CGCGTGCGCGCGGGCCGCCTCGCGCACCCGCGCGCGCCCGAGCGGGCCGAATTCCACGGTTTCGGCGCGTATCCCCACCGCTTGCGCAAGGCCGAAGCAGACCCGCCCTTCGGGCTTGTGCTCAGAGCCCCCCGGCCCGGCAATCCCGGTGATCGACACCGCGATATCGGCGCCGCTTGCCAGCCGCGCGCCGCGCGCCATTTCCTCGGCCACTTCCTCGCTGACCGCGCCAAAGGCCTCGAGCGCCGCGGCCGGCACCCCCAGCGCCATGCGTTTCAGGGCGTTCGAGTAGGTGATAAAGCCGCCGAGATAGACGTCGGACGCGCCGGGCACTGCGGTCAATGCCGCGCCGAGCATCCCGCCGGTGCAGCTTTCGGCGGTGGCGATGGTGAGGCCTCGCGCGCGGGCGCGATCGAGCAGCTCCTGCGCGCTCATGCCATCACCACCAGATGCGCGAAGGCCGCCATGGCAAGGGTGATGATCGCCGCGAATATGCCGGCGAAGACGTCGTCGAGCATCACCCCCAGCGCATCGCCGCGCCGGTCGGCCCGGCCCACCGGCCCCGGCTTCCAGATGTCGAACAGGCGAAACAGCAGAAAGCCCGCGACCCAGCCCGGCCAGGGAAATACATGCGCCGGCACCCCGGCGAGCCACAGCCCGGCCGAGACCGGGGCGAGGGTCACGAACATGCCCGCCACCTCGTCGATCACCACTTCCGAAGGGTCCTCTTGCCCCGTGGCCTGCGTGTAGCGCGCCGTCGCCCACCAGCCGATGAAAAAGACCGCGAGCGTGGCCAGCGCCACGCCGGGAAAGCCTGCGAAGCGGTGCACGAGATACACGACCGGGATCGCCGCCGCCGAGCCCCAGGTGCCGGGGGCGGGGCGCATCAGGCCGATGTAGAAAAAGGTTGCGATCAGCTTGTGCATGGCTCTGCCCTCATCTCCGTGTCAGGCTCTTGTCAGGGTGGCGATGGCCTGGGCCGCGATCCCCTCGCCGCGCCCGGTAAAGCCGAGGCGCTCCGAGGTGGTGGCCTTGACGCTCACGCGCCCGGCCTCGATGCCCATGATCTCCGCGAGCCGCGCCTGCATCGCCGCCGCATGGGGGCCGATCCTGGGCGCTTCGCAGATCAGCGTCACGTCGCAATTGGCGATCTCCCAGCCCCTTTCGCGCACGAGGGCTGCGGCGTGGCTGAGGAAAATGTCGCTCGCCGCGCCGCGCCATTGCGGATCGGAGGGCGGGAAATGGCGGCCGATATCGCCCTCGGCCAGCGCCCCATAAAGCGCATCGGTCAGCGCGTGCATGCCCACATCGGCATCCGAATGGCCAAGCAGCGCGGCATCGTGTTCGATCTCGACCCCGCACAGCGTCACATGGGTGCCTGGGGCAAAGGCGTGGACATCGTAGCCCAGCCCGGTGCGGACCTCTATCTGCATGGCCACCTCCATCAGGCGTTCGGCCCGGGCGAAATCCTCGGGCAGGGTGATCTTGAGGTTGGCTTCCTCGCCCGGCGTGATGGCGACGTCGAGCCCGGCGGCGCGGGCCACTTCCACGTCATCGGCCGCGCCCCCGGGATGGGCGCGATGGGCAGCCAGGATCTCGGGGTAGCGAAAGCCCTGCGGGGTCTGCGCGCGAAAGAGGCCGTCGCGCTTCTGGGTGCCGGTGACGCGCGCCCCTTCGCCACGCCAGAGCGCATCGGTGACCGGCAGGGCCGGGGCGGCGCCGGGGCTCTGCGCGAGCGCCTCCAGCACCGCGTCGATCACCGCCGGGCTCACCAGCGGGCGGGCGACATCGTGGATCAGCACAAGCTCGGGCGCGTCCTGCTGCATCGCCTCGAGCCCCGCGCGCACGCTTTCGGCCCGCGTCGCGCCCCCTTCCACCAGGCGCACGCCCGAGAGATGCGCGGCGCGGGAGAAATCGTCCGGATGCAGCACCAGCCAGATGGCGCTCACCTCCGGGTGGCGCTGAAAGGCCGCCAGCGTGTGTTCGAGCACCGGGCGGCCGGCGAGGCGCTGCCATTGCTTGGGCAGCGGGCCGCCTGCGCGCCGGCCGCGCCCGGCGGCGACGATGAGGGCATGGGTCTTCATGGCTGCCTTGTAGGCGGGCGCGGCGCGAAGGGCAATGCGGGGAGGGTGCTCAGAAAACGGGCAGGCGCTTGCGCATTAGCACAATAAACAGGCAGATGTGGCGATTTGCCGGTTGCAAACCGGCAAAAGCTGGGGTTTCCTTCGGTATTCCCCTACAAGGCGCATGAAAATTGAGCAAGCCCATGGACCTCAGCGCGCTGAAAATCGACCCGCCGGTGATTCTCGCCCCCATGGCCGGGATCAGCGATCTGCCGTTTCGCCAGCTGGTGCTGTCGTTCGGCGCCGGGCTGGTGGTGAGCGAGATGGTGGCGAGTCAGGAGATGGTGCAGGCCAAGCCCGGGGTGCGCGAGCGCGCGGCGCTGGGGCTCGGGCAGGACAGGACCGCGGTGCAGCTGGCCGCGCGCGATGTCCACTGGGCCGCAGAGGCCGCGCGCATGGTCGAGGCCGCGGGCGCGCGGATCATCGACATCAACATGGGCTGCCCCGCGCGCAAGGTGGTGGGCGGGGCCTCGGGCGCGGCCCTGATGCGCGATCTCGATCTGGCCGCGCGCCTGATCCGCGCCATTGTCGGCGCGGTCCGGGTGCCGGTGACGCTGAAATGCCGGCTTGGCTGGGATGCGGCCGGCCTGAACGCTCCCGAGCTTGCCCGCATCGCCGAGGGCGAAGGGGTGCGGATGCTCACGGTGCATGGGCGCACCCGCCAGCAATTCTACAAGGGCCGGGCCGATTGGCGCGCGGTGGGCAAGGTGGTCGCGGCGGTGGATATTCCGGTGATCGTCAATGGCGACATTACCAGCGTCGAGACCGCCCGCACAGCACTCGAACAATCGGGCGCGGCCGGGGTGATGG
>JALWTH010000357.1 GCA_027082975.1 Paracoccaceae bacterium
CGATAATCGCCCTCGACCTGCGCATCGAAGATCCGGCTCCAGACCTCCTCGGTATCGGCCAGCACCACCGAGACGAATGCGCCCGCCTGCCGCTCGGCCTCGGTGAGCTGGGCCGGGGCGCCGGCCGGCATCGGCGGATCGCCCTGCCCCTCGAGCAGGGGCGTCAGGTCAATCCCGGTGAAATAGCCGATCGCCAGCACCGCCAACAGGCCCAGCCCGCCGAGCTGCACCCCGCCGCGCGCGCCGGGGCGCCGCCCGCGCCCGCGCCGATCCTCGATATGGCGGCTCTGCCGCCGGCCCCGCCATTTCATGCGCCTTCTCCCATGATCGGGCCGAGTTTAGCCGATGCCGCGCCGGAGGCAAACAGACCGGCCGGCCTTGACCTTCCCGCCCCCCCGTGCTGTCTGGCGGCAACCGACCGGGAGACGCGCCAGATGCTCAGAGGATTATACGACCGGACCCTGCGGCTGGCCGATCACCGCCACGCGCTCCGGGCGCTGGCGGCGGTGAGCTTTGCCGAAAGCTCGTTCTTTCCGATCCCGCCGGACGTGCTGATGATCCCGATGATCATCGCCCGGCCCGCGCGCGCCTTCCTGATCGCTTTCGTGGCGCTCACCGCCTCGGTCGCGGGTGCGCTGCTGGGATACTACATCGGCTGGGGACTGTTCGAGAGCGTGGGCCGGCCGGTGCTGGAATTCTACGGCAAGACCGAAGCCGCCGAAGCCTTCAACCAGCGCTTTGCCGAATGGGGCGCCTGGGCGGTGCTGATCGCCGGGGTGACGCCGTTTCCCTTCAAGGTGATCACCATCATGTCGGGCTGGACCGGGCTCGGCCTGCCGGTCTTCGTGGTCTCGGCGATCCTCGCCCGGGGCCTGCGCTTCTTTATCGTCGCCGGGCTTTTGTGGAAATTCGGCGCGCCGATCCGCGACTTCATCGAAAGGCGCCTCGGCCTGATGGCCACGCTCTTCGTGCTGCTGCTCGCGGGCGGCTTTTACGCGATCAAATATCTGTGAGGACCCGATGACCCTGACCCGCAACCAGCTGATCACCCTCGCCGCCTGCGCCTCGGCGGCGATCCTCGCCGGGGCCTATATCTTCCAGGCCCTGGGCTATCCGCCCTGCAAGATGTGCTGGTGGCAGCGCTACCCGCATTTCGCCGCCGTCGCCATCGCGGTGCCGGCGCTGGGCACGCGGGGGCGGTTCTGGCCGCTGATGGGGGCGCTGGCGGCGCTGACCACCTCGGCGATCGGCATCTATCACTCGGGGGTCGAGCGCCACTGGTGGGCCGGGCCCGCCTCCTGCACCGCGGCCGGCAACGGGATCGAGGGCATGTCGCTCGACACGCTGCTGGACCCCGCCGCCGATGCGGGCCATGTGGTGCTGTGCGACCAGATCCCCTGGCGCCTGTCGGACCTGATCCCGTGGGAGGCGCTCGATATCACCATGGCCAATATCAACGCCGCCGCCTCGCTCGCCTTCGCCCTGCTCTGGCTCGCCGCCGCGCGCCACAGCCGAGCCGGGCGCTGAGGCCGAGGGCTGGGGCCGGGCGCTGAGGCCGGTGGTTGAGGCCGGGCGCTGAGGTCGGGGGCAAACGATTTTTCGCAGAAAAATCGCTCCGCCGCCCCCGCTCACGAATGCTCCTCGCGCGAAGCCGCCGCCAGCGCCTCGGCATAGGCGCGCAGGGCATCGAGGTGAAACACCACCCCCAGCAGTTCCGGCGCATCGCCCTCGCCGCGCAGGTTGACCACCGGCACATAATCCGCCCCCGTGCCCTCCAGCACCGGCAGCAGCATCTCCAGCGTCGCGGTGCCGTCCACATAGGCGCCCGCCTCGATCATCTCCCAGCAGCGCGCCTGATCGGCCACCGCCACCGGGCGCAGCAGCGCCGCCACCCCCAGCTTGGCCTTCAGATAGGCCTGGGGGCCGGCCGCCACATGCACCCCCTTGCGCGCAAGCAGGGCGAGAAAGAAGGAACGCTCCACCAGCCGGCTGCCCAGCGCCGAGGAAAGCGACACCGCCGCCAGCACCGCGATCCCGGTCTGCCAGTCGCCGGTCAGCTCGAACATGATCAGCGTGGTCGAGATCGGCGCTCCCAGCACCGCCGCCGCCACCGCCCCCATGCCCGCCAGCGCATAAAGCGTCGGCGCGCCAGACAGTTCCGGCAGCGCGGCGGTGGCGATGAGGCCAAAGGCGAGCCCGGTCAACGCCCCCAGCATCAGGCTGGGCGAAAAGATCCCCCCGCCCATGCGCCCGGCCATGGTGATCGCCACCGCCACCGCCTTGACCAGGGCAAAGACGATCGCCTGGCCCAGCAGCAGCTCGCCCGTGAGCGCCGCCGAGGTGGTCTCGTAGCCCACGCCGATGATATGGGGAAAGCGGATCGCCATCGCCCCCAGCAGCAGCCCCGCCAGTGCCGGGCGCAGCGCCGGGGGCAGTTTCGTGCGCGCCCACAGCCAGTCTGCGAAGTCATCGGCAAAGAAGATCGCCCGCATGAACAGCACCGCCACCAGCCCGCTCACCAGCCCCAGCAGCAGAAAGGCCGGCAGTTCGGTGTAGAAGGCCACCGCGCCCTCCTGCATGAGGTGAAATTCGGTGACATTGCCGAATTTCAGCCGGTTGATCACGGTGCCGGCCACCGAGGCGATGGCGATCGGGGCAAAGGCGCGCACCGCGTAGTGGCGCAGCACCACTTCAAGCGCGAAGATCGCCCCGGCAATGGGGGCGTTGAAGCTCGCCGAGACCGCCGCCGCCACCGCGCAGCCCATCAGTTCGCGCGCGCTGACGGCATTGGCCCGCAGCCGCTCGGCGAGCCAGCTCGACAGCACCGCCGCCAGATGCACCACCGGCCCCTCGCGCCCCGACGAGCCCCCGGCCGAAAGGGTGAGAAAGGAGGCCAGCGCCGAGGCCAGCCC
>JALWTH010000358.1 GCA_027082975.1 Paracoccaceae bacterium
CGCTTCCAGACCCGGATCCGGGCGCACCATCGCGTTTGGCCAGCGCGCCCGCAGCAGCGCGATTTCCCCGCGCGCCACCGCCTCGCCCTCGCCCCCCAGCCGCGCCGCCGCGGCCCGGGCCCATTCCTCGAGGATGCGCGCCGACCAGAGCGGCTCGTAGAGCCCCGCGCCCGCCACCCCCAGCAGCATCTCGCGCATCACCGTGGGATAGAGCACGCAGGCATCCAGCAGCGCTTTCACCCCGCCTGTCCGGCGCTTCCGGCGACTTGCGCCCCCAGCTCCCGCTGCAGCACCTCGGCCATGAAGGTCTGGATCCGCACCTTCTGGGTCTCCCCCCTCGCTTCGGCTTCGACCGCCCTGGTCCCGCCATAGGCCGGCAGGTCGGTATCGACGAATCTGCGTGGCTCCAGCACTTCGCCGCTCTCGGCATCGCGCACCGTCATCCAGAAGTCGATATTGTGGTTGCCCCCCACCGTGTAGCGCGCCCGCGGGGTCAGGGCGTGAAAGCGCGCCACCTCGATCTCGACGATCACCGGGCGCGCGCCTTCGAGGTTCCGCGCCCCTGCCATCATGCCATCGCGGATCACCGTGGCGATCTGGGCGCGCCGGTCGCCATAGGGGTCGCCGTGCCAGACGATATCGGCCTGCGGGATCAGCGAATTGGCCTCCGAGACGGTCAGGCTTTCGGGCACGTTCACGCGCACGTCCACGACCTTGTAATCGCGCATCGAGACGGCGGCGCCCTCCTGGCGCGACAGCAGCCCCAGGCCCGGCTCCGCCGCCCGCGAAACCACCCGGGGGCCGCTGCAAGCCCCCAGCGACATGCCCAGCGCCAGAAGCGCCATTCCCGTCACGCCTATCCTGCGAATCCTCATTTCCTGCCTCCTTTGCCGGCTTGCCTTGCCGACCTCCTTTGCCGGCCCTGCCGCGGGCCATTGCCGGGTTGTGCCGACACTTTGCCAGCCAATTCTGGCGGAATTGTGAAATCCGCTCCAATTTCTCGAAAAATGCGCTATCTTGTCCCCGGCGGAAACAATACGCTGCCCACCGCGCCGCACAGGGCGCAAGACGCAATGGGTGCAAAGGGGCAAAGGGGGCAAGCGGCTTGTTAGCGCTAACGATCCGTGCTAGGCGCGAGCATCCGTTCTGACAGTCCGAAGAGGCAGACATGGCCCTTGACCCAGCGCTTGCCAGGATCACCGAGCGCATCATCGCCCGCTCCGCGCCCACGCGCCGCGCCTATCTCGCGCGCGTGGCGCGCGCCGCTGACGAAGGCCCGGCCCGCGCCCATCTGGCCTGTTCGAACCAGGCCCATGCCTATGCCGGCGCCGGGGTTGACCAGCAGCGCCTCGCCACCAGCCGCGCGCCCAATCTGGGCATCGTCACCGCCTATAACGACATGCTGAGCGCGCATCGCCCCTACGAGACCTACCCGGAACTGATCCGTCAGACCGCCCGCGAGAGCGGTGCCACAGCGCAGGTTGCCGGCGGCGTGCCGGCCATGTGCGATGGCGTCACCCAGGGCACCGAGGGCATGGAGCTCAGCCTGTTTTCGCGCGAGGTGATCGCGCTCGCCGCCGCCGTCGCGCTCAGCCACAATACCTATGACGCCGCGCTTTACCTTGGCATCTGCGACAAGATCGTGCCGGGGCTGGTGATGGCCGCGGCCAGCTTTGGCCATATCCCGGCGGTGTTCGTGCCGGCGGGGCCGATGACTTCGGGGCTGCCCAACGACGAAAAGGCCCGCATCCGCCAGGCCTTTGCCGCTGGCGAGATCGACCGCGCCGAGTTGATGAAGGCCGAAATGGCCGCCTATCACGGCCCCGGCACCTGCACCTTCTACGGCACTGCAAACTCGAACCAGATGCTGATGGAGATCATGGGCCTGCACCTGCCCGGCGCCTCCTTCGTGAACCCCGGCACGCCCCTGCGCGACGCCCTTACGCGCGAGGCCACGCGCCGCGCCATTGCCATGACGGCGCTGGCGGGCACGGCGCTGCCGGTCGCCCATATCCTCAGCGAAAAGGCCTTTGTCAACGGCATGGTCGGGCTCATGGCCACGGGCGGCTCGACCAACCTGGTGCTGCACCTGCCGGCCATGGCGCGCGCTGCCGGGATCGTGCTGACGCTCGAGGATTTCGCCGAGATTTCCGAGATTACCCCCCTGATTGCAAGGGTTTACCCCAACGGCCTTGCGGATGTGAATGCCTTTCACGCCGCCGGCGGCATGGGCTGGCTGATCGGCGAACTGCTCGCAGCGGGCCTGCTGCACGAAGATGTGGAGACGGTCGCCGGGCCGGGCCTTGCCGCCTATACGCGGGAGCCGAAACTCGCGGGCGACAGTGGCGAAAGTAGCGAAAGTAGCGAAAGCCTCCACTGGCGGCCCGCCCCGCGCCAGGCGCTGAACGACCGCATCCTGCGCCCGGCCAGCGCCCCCTTCCAGCCCAGCGGCGGGCTCCGGCAGATCACCGGCAATCTGGGCCGCGGGGTGATGAAGGTCTCCGCCGTCGCCCCCGAGCACCGGCTGATCGAGGCCCCGGCGCGCGTCTTCGACAGCCAGGAAGCGGTCCGGGCCGCCTTCAAGGCCGGCGAATTCACCAGCGACGTGGTGGTGGCGGTGCGCTTCCAGGGCCCGCACGCCAACGGCATGCCCGAACTGCACGCGCTGACCCCGGTGCTCTCGGTGCTGCAGGGGCGCGGGCTCAGGGTGGCGCTGGTGACGGATGGGCGCATGTCCGGCGCCTCGGGCAAGATCCCGGCCGCCATCCACCTCTCGCCGGAAGCCGCCCGCGAGGGGCCGCTTGCGCGCCTCCGCGATGGCGATCTCGTGCGGCTCGATGCCGGGGCCGGCACCCTCGAAGTGCTGGCCGAGGGCTTTGAGGCCCGCGCCCCCGCCCCCTTCACCGC
>JALWTH010000359.1 GCA_027082975.1 Paracoccaceae bacterium
CCGTCGTCGATATTCACCAAGGCCGCAAGAGGGGGGAAGGGCGGCGAGGGGAGCAAGGGAGCCGGTGCCAAGGCCGCCTTCAAGGAGATAACGCTCGAGCGGGCCGGGGTGGTGCCCAGGCGTCTGCGCGGGGGGGTCGTCGCGAGGTTGGTGGGGGGGTTTTGGGGTGTTGTGGAGGGTCTGGCCGGCACGCCCGGTGCGCGCACGGAGGGGGCGGGTGTGAGCGCGCGGGAGGATATTGCCACCTGCGCGGCGCTGGTCGAGGCGCGCGACCCGGCGCGCTTTCGCGTCGCCCGCCTGGCCCGCCCGCCCTTGCGCGACGCTCTGATGGTGCTCTATGCCCTCAATGCCGAAGTGGTGCGCGCCGCCTGGGGGCCGCGCGAGCCGACCCTCGCGGAAATCCGCCTGCAATACTGGCGCGACCAGGTGGAGGTGCTGTTTGCGGGGCGCGCGGTGGACAGCCATCCGGTGCTCAGCGCGCTGGCACGCGCCGAGTGGCGGCAATGGCTGGCGCTCGAGGACCTGACCGGCTTGATCGAGGCGCGGCGCTGGGATGTGGGGCGCGCGCCCTTTGCGAGCCGGCAGGCGCTGATCGACTATCTGGCCGCGACCGGCGGCAATCTGATGGCGATGGGCGCGCGGGTTGCGCGGATGAGCGATCATTACGACGCGCTGATCCGCCGCTTTGGCCGGGGGGCGGCGCTGGCGGCGTTTCTGCTGGCGGTGCCGGAGCTCAAGGCGCGCGGGCGCCGGCCCCTGCCCGACGAAAGCCCCGCGGCACTGGTGGAACTGGCCCGCGAGGGGCTCGCCGATCTGGGGGCGACGCGGGGGCAGAAGGGGCTGAAGCCCGCCCGGCTGGTGATGCTCACCGCCTGCGAGGCGCGCCCGGTGCTCGAGCGCGCCGCGCGCATGCCCGAACTGGTCCTGTCCGGCGGGCTTGCGCGCTCCGAGTTTCGCCAGCGGTTGCGGGTATTGAGGTGTTCCTTCCTCGGGCCGTGGTAGCGGGGGAGGGAGCGCGGGAGCTTCGAGGCCTCCGGCGAGTGTTTTGCGCCAAGGCTCCATCCCGGCTCAGCGTTCGAGCGGTTTCATCCTGCACGATCCGCGCCGGATCCTGGGAGGTCGTTTCCGGCTGGTGAAGCAGGCTCCGGGTTGCCCGAGGACGGCCGGGAGGGAAGACCGGGAAGCCGCCTGTTTTCGCAGGCCTTTGACCTGGCCTGGCGGCGTCTGAAGTCGGCCGTCGCCAGCCCGTCAGGGCTCGAAGCCCGTCGCCGGTGGTCTCTGCCGACAGGTGCGCCGATTTCGACACCCGCGCGTCACTGTTGCCCGGGAGACACCGACTTGGTGGGTCAAAAGTGCCACGGCGCATGGGGTAAAATAACACCTCATATGTAACCAATTGAAAAATGGGTACAAACTCAGAAATATGACCCTTGACTGCCCCCCGAAAACCCGTAAAACCACGCCATCCGAAACCCAAGCAAGGGCCGAACAGATGAAAACCTATACCGCAAGACCGGCGGATATCGAAAAGAAGTGGATCGTGATCGACGCCGAAGGCGTCGTCCTCGGCCGCCTCGCCTCGATCATCGCCATGCGCCTGCGCGGCAAGCACAAGCCGACCTTCACCCCGCATATGGACATGGGCGACAACGTCATCGTCATCAATGCCGAGAAGGTCCAGCTCACCGGCAAGAAACGCACCGACAAGGTGCATTACTGGCACACCGGCTATCCGGGCGGCATCAAGTCGCGTACCGCCGGCCAGATCCTCGAGGGCGAGCATCCGGAACGGCTGATCATGAAGGCGGTGCAGCGGATGCTGCCCAAGAACAAGCTCTCGCGCAAGCAGCTCACCCACCTGCGCGTTTTCGCCGGGCCCGAGCATGGCATGGAGGCGCAAAAGCCCGAAGTGCTGGACGTGAAGGCGATGAACCCCAAGAACACGCGGAAGGGCTGACCATGAGCGACGACATCAAGACCCTCGACGACCTCAACGCACTGGCCGGCGGCGACGCCCCGGCCGAAGAAGCCGCCGCGCCCGCCCGCGAGCCGGTGCGCGACGAACTGGGCCGGGCCTATGCCACCGGCAAGCGCAAGGACGCGGTGGCCCGGGTCTGGCTCAAGCCCGGCTCCGGCAAGATCACCGTCAATGGCCGCGAGATGGAGAAATATTTCGCCCGCCCGGTGCTGCAGATGATCCTGCGCCAGCCCTTCGAGGTGGCCGGCGTCAGCGGCGAGTTCGACGTGATGGCGACCGTCAAGGGCGGCGGGCTGTCGGGGCAGGCCGGCGCGGTCAAGCACGGCATCTCCAAGGCGCTGCAGCTCTATGAGCCGAGCCTGCGCCCGGCGCTCAAGGCCGCGGGCTTTCTCACCCGCGACAGCCGCGTGGTCGAGCGCAAGAAATACGGCAAGCCGAAAGCGCGCAAGAGCTTCCAGTTCTCCAAGCGCTGAGCGGATGCGGGGCTGCCTTCGGGCGGCCCCTTTGCCTCGGGGGAGCGAGCTTGCGCTACCGCATATCCATCCTCGCCGCGCTGTTCGGCGCGCTCTGGTTTGGCGGGCTTGCGGCGGCGGGCCTGCCCGAGAGCGGCTGGCTCGCGGCGGCCGACACGCGCTTTGGCGCCTGGGTCGCCGGGCTCAGAAGCCCCGGCGGGCTCGCCTTCTTCCGCCTCGTCACCGCCCTGGGCGACAAGGAGACGATCATCGCGCTCGCCCTCATCCTCAGCCTGCTGCTCTGGCGGCGGGGCCGGGGGCAGGTGGCGGCGCTCTGGCTGGTGCCGATCGGCGCTTCGGCCACCACCACCTGGCTGAAAGCTGCCTTTGCCCGTCCGCGCCCGGAATTCGCGCTGCAACACCTCGCGGATTTTTCCTTTCCCAGCGGCCACGCCACCGGGGCGATGGCCTTTTAC
>JALWTH010000360.1 GCA_027082975.1 Paracoccaceae bacterium
GGCCGGGCGGTGCTCCGGTGCCGCCCTTGCCGAAATAGGGCGGGGCCGGGGGCAGGCTCAGCCGGGCATTCGACGGCGCCCGGCGAAAGCCCAGATCCAGGAGCTCGGCCACCTTGGCATTGCGCGAGGCCGTCGAGCGGCCGCCAAAGACGGTGGCGATGATGCGCTCATTGCCGCGCCGGGCCGAGGCGACGAGGTTGTAGCCGGAGGCCGCGGTGTAGCCGGTCTTGATCCCGTCCGCGCCGGGATAGGAATCGAGAAAGCGGCGGTTGGTGTTGTTGACGCTGCGTATGCCCGCATCGGCGCTGCGGCGCGAGAACAGGTTGTAATATTGGGGAAAATCGTAGAGCAGGTGGCGTCCGAGCGTGGTCATGTCGCGCGCCGTGGACAGGTGCCCCTTGCTGGTCAGGCCGTTGGCGTTCCGGAAGGTGGTGCGGCTCATCCCCATGGCCCTGGCCATCCGGTTCATCCGCGCCACGAAGGCCGCCTCGCTGCCGCCCACCGCTTCGGCCAGCGCGGTGGCGGCGTCATTGGCCGACTTGATCGCCGCCGCCCGGATCAGGTAGCGCAGCTTGATGCGCTGGCCGGCCTTCAGCCCCAGCTTGGAGGGCGGCTCGGCCGCCGCATTGGCCGAGATCGTCACCATCTGGTCCAGCGAAATGTCCCCGTGCTCTATGGCCTGAAAAGTGAGGTAGAGCGTCATCATCTTGGTCAGCGAGGCCGGGTGCAGGCGGGTATCGGCATTGCGCGAATGCAGCACCTTGCCGGTGCGCGCGTCGATCACCATCGCCGCGTAAGGCGCGCCAAGCGCCAGCACCGGCTGGATCACCGTTGCCAGGGCCAGAAATGCCAGAAACAGCCCGGACCGGGCTACCTGCCTCAGACGTGCGCTCACGCCATCCACCTTTGTTGCCTCTCCGGCTTCGGATCTGCGCCCGAATGCCGCTCGGCAAAAGATTAACACGCCGCCATCGGTCAGAAAATAGTTAATGCGCGGGAGGTTACAGCTTTTTGTCGCAGCCGCTTTCCAGATATGGTGTGGCGCAGGTGCCAGGCTACCAGATCGGGCAATGTGGCAGAATTGTGGCGGCAGGATACTGCCAGCCGGCGCTTGGCGTTCGGGGTCCGCGTGGCCGGCCCACCGGCTCAGCCGATGCGCGACAGGAGCCCCGGCAGGGCGCCGAGATCTTCGATCCGGCGAAAGCGCGCCTCCTGAAGGGGCGCGTCGGCGTGCTCCAGCGCCCAGGTGAGCGCCGAGGGGACATGCACCGCCCAGCCGCCCGCCTCCAGCACCGGCAGCACGTCGGAGGCCAGCGAATTGCCCACCATCAGCGCCTGTGCGGGTGCCACCTGCAGGCGTTCGAACACGGCGCGGTAGGTGGGAGCGTCCTTGTGCGCCACCACCTCCACCGCGTCGAACAGCTCCCCCAGCCCCGAGGCCGCCAGCTTGCGCTCCTGATCCACGAGGTCGCCCTTGGTGATCAGTGCCAGCCGGTAGGTTCCGCGCAACGCCTCGATGGTCGCGCGCGCATGGGGCAGCAGTTCGACCGGATGCGCCAGCATCTCGTGGCCGGCCTCGATCAGCGCCCGCACCACAGAGCCGGGCACCCGGTCGCCGGTCACTTCCAGCGCGGTTTCGATCATCGACAGCACGAAGCCCTTGACCCCGAAGCCATAGCGCCCGAGGTTGCGCCGCTCTGCCGCCAGCAGTCGCGTCTGTAAATGTTCGGGGTTTGCATGGTCCGCCAGCAGCGCGGCAAAGCGCGCCTGGGTCAGGCGGAATTCCCGCTCGCAATGCCACAGCGTGTCATCCGCATCGAAGCCGATCAGCCGGATATTCGTGCCCATTTGTCTCTCCTGCGAACAGGGCTCTTTTCACCCGCGCTGAAGCGTTTATATTGCCGTGACCGAACACGGAGCAATACACAGAGCAATACCAGCCGAGGGTGCCAAGTGCGCGCAATGACTACCTGCATGTCTTACAAGGACGGGCCGGGCTTCCCGGTGGACTCGGTTAATGGCTCGGGCACCTGGGCGGGCACGGGCTCGGGGTCTGGTTCGGGGTCTGGTTCGGGCTCGGGGTCTGGTTCGGGGCCGGGCGACAGCGATGTCGGCCTTGCCACCAGACCGCGCCAGAAGACCCGGCGCCCGCCGATGTACAAGGTATTGCTGCTGAACGACGATTTCACCCCGATGGAATTCGTCGTCATGGTGCTGGAGCGCTTTTTCGGCATGGATTCGGGGCAGGCCTACGAGGTCATGCTGACCGTGCATAAGAAGGGCGTGGCGGTGGTCGGGGTGTTCAGCCACGAAGTGGCCGAGACCAAGGTGGCCCAGGTCATGCAGGCGGCGCGCGAGCACCAGCACCCGCTGCAATGCACCATGGAAAAGGAATAGCCCGCCGGTGCCCGTTTCGCGGCTTTCCCGGGCGCTGGAGAGCGGCGCGCTCACGCTGCCGGGCGCCGGGCGGCTGGTGCTGCTGAACGCGCCCGGGGGACTCGATCCTGCCGGGCTGGCGCGCGCCGGGCTGGACCCGTCCCGGCTGCTGGTCGAGCAGGATTTCTACCCGGATTACAAGGCCTTGCAGGCGCGTGGCCTGGAGGTGACGGCGCGCGCGGAGGGCGAGGGGGGCTTTGCCGCCGCGCTGGTATTCCTGCCGCGCGCAAGGGCGCTGGCGCGCACGCTGGTGGCCCGTGCCGCGCGGCTTGCCGGCGGCGGGCCGGTGCTGGTGGACGGGCAGAAGAGCGACGGGATCGGGGCGCTGGTCAAGGCGCTCGGCGCGCGGGTGGCGCTGGCCGGCAGCCTGTCCCGGGCGCATGGCAAGCTGGTCTGGTTCGAGGGCGGCGACGGCGCCGGTTTCGCCGACTGGGAAGCCGGCGCCGTCGCCGCCCTCGAACC
>JALWTH010000361.1 GCA_027082975.1 Paracoccaceae bacterium
GGCGCGGCGGGCGCGGCGGGCGCGGCGGGCCGCTCCGCCTTGCGCGGCGGGTTGCGCCTGAGCGCCACCGCGTTGAGAAAGCCCGGCCCGTCGCCCGCTGCCAGCTTGTCCGCGCCCTCGGAAATGCCGCTCAGCAGGTCGTCGAGCCAGTCCCGGTCGGCGCGCGCGAAATCCGAGAGCACATAGGCCGCGACCCGGTCCTTGTGCCCCGGATGGCCGATCCCGAGGCGCAGGCGCTGGTAATCCGGCCCCAGATGGGCATGGATCGAGCGCAGCCCGTTATGGCCCGCATGGCCTCCGCCCTGCTTCAGGCGCAGCTTGCCCGGGGCGAGGTCGAGTTCGTCATGGATCACGATCAGCTCGGCGGGCGCGAGCTTGTAAAAGCGCAGCGCCTCGCCCACCGACTGGCCGGAGCGGTTCATGTAGGTCGCGGGCTTCAGGAGCAGCACCTTTTCGCCGCCCAGCCGGCCTTCGCTCACCAGCCCCTGGAACTTCTGCCGCCAGGGCGAAAAGCCGTGATCCTCGGCGATGCGATCCACCGCCATGAAGCCGATATTGTGCCGGTTGCGTGCATATTTCGCCCCCGGATTGCCAAGGCCTGCGATCAGTTTCACCTTTGCCTCCGCTCGAAAGTGCAAGACCCGGCTGGCTCCGGGCCTCGCCTCAGGGTAAAGAAGGCGCAGGAGCGGTGCAATGGCGGCGGAGGAGAGATGGCCGAATTCAGCCTCAGGGGGATCACCCTGCGCATCCCGGAAGCGCAGCTTTCGCCCCCCCTGCGCGCGGCGCTCGAGGAGGGGCGCTACGAGGGGGGCGAGAGCGCGGCCCTGCTGCGCCACCTCGTGCCCGGCGACCGGGTGCTGGATCTGGGCGCGGGGGCGGGCTATGTCGCGTCGCTGGCCGCGCGCGTGGTGGGCGGCGAGAACGTGACCGCGCTCGAGGCTTCGCCCGAGATGCTGCCGGTGCTCAGGCGCAACCTGAACCTGAACGAGGCCGGCGCGGCCGAAGTGCTGCACGGCGCGGTGGTGGCCGACGATTACCCCGGTGAGGTGGTGCGCTTTCGGGTGGCGCGGGCCTTCTGGGCTTCGCGCATCGGCGAGGGGGGCGGCAAGGGAGCCAGGACCGTCGAAGTCCCGGCGCTCCGTTTCGGCGAGCTGGTCCGGCGGGTCGCGCCCAGCGTGCTCGTCATGGATATCGAAGGCGCCGAGCTCGATATCTGCCGGCAGGCATGGCCCGACTGTCTGCGCCTCGTGGTGATGGAGATCCACCCCGGCATCTATGGCGCCGAGGGGACCAGGGCCTTGTTCGACGCGATGTCGCGAAACGGCTTTGCCTACATGCCCTGGGGCTCGCGCGGGGCGGTGGTGGTGATGCAGCGCATCGGGGCCGACTGAAGGGCCGGGCGGCAGCGGGAGAAGAAGCCGGTGGATGGGGAAAGCCAGCGCAACCTCTGGGCCAGTACCGGCGGCATGCTGGAGGCGGCGCCGCTCACGGGCGCGCTGCGCGCCGACCTGGCCATCATCGGCGGCGGATATACCGGCCTGTCGGCGGCGCTGGCCGCGGCAAAGGCGGGGGCAGAGGTGGCGCTGGTCGAGGCCGAAACGCTGGCCCATGGCGGCTCCGGGCGCAATGTCGGGCTGGTCAATGCCGGGCTCTGGACGCCCCCCGAAGAAATCGTCGCGCGGCTGGGCGCCGAGGCGGGCGGGCGGCTCAACGCGCTGCTGGCCGGGGCCCCGGCGCGGGTCTTTGAGCTGATCGAGGCGCATGGCATCGACTGCGAGGCAACCCGGCGCGGCACGCTGCACTGCGCCCATGCGCCGGCGGGGATGCGCGAGCTGGCCGAGCGCCACCGCCAGCTTGCCGCCACCGGCGCGCCGGTGCGCCTGCTGGGGGCGGCCGAGGCCCGGGCGCGGGTGGGGACGAAGCGCATCCACGGCGCCCTGCTGGATGCGCGCGCCGGGACCATCCAGCCCCACGCCTATGCGCTGGGCCTTGCCCGGGCGGCGCAGGGGCTGGGGGCCCGGCTCCATGCGCACAGCCCGGCCCGCGCCCTGCGCCGCGAGCGCGGGGCATGGATCGTCGAGACACCGGGCGGCACGATCCGCGCCCGCGCCCTGCTGCTGGCGGCCAACGCCTATATACGGGGCGACATCGCCCCGGTGCGGCAGGATTTCGTGCCGGTCCATTTCGCCCAGATCGCCACCGCGCCGCTGCCGCCGAAGCTGCGGGCAGAGATCATGCCCGGGGGCGAAGGCTGCTGGGATACGGCGCTGGTCATGTCCTCCTTCAGGCTCGACCGGGCCGGGCGGCTGATCGTCGGCGGGATCGGCCGGCTGGATCACCCGGCCGGGCGCATCCATGCAAGCTGGGCGCGGCGCAAACTGGTGGAACTCTTCCCGCAAGCTGCGGATATTCCTGTAGAATACCAGTGGCACGGGCGTATCGCCATGACCGCCGATCACCTGCCGAAGCTGGTGCGGATCGGCCCCGAAGCACTCTCCTGCCTCGGCTATTCCGGGCGCGGGATCGGGCCCGGCACGGTGTTTGGCGAGGCGGTGGCAGGGGCGCTCCTGGCGGGCGACCCGGAGGGTCTGCCGCTGGCGCCGGTAGCCGAGCATCGCGAGCGGCTGGTGCGGCTCCGGCAGGCATTTTACGAGGCCGGCGCGCTGCTCACCCACCTGGCCGGCGCGCGCCGGACGGGATGACGCACAGCCCCAGAGCCGATTGATGCTCCCCGGGCAGTAATGCATGCCCGTATTGCCGGGAGAACCAAAAGGGTCTTGACAGCGCTCCCGATCCGGATTCCGGCTTTCACCGGAAAACCGGAAAACCGGAAAACCGGAAAACCGGAAAACCGGAAAACCGGAAAACCGGAAAACCGGAAACCCGGAAAACCGG
>JALWTH010000362.1 GCA_027082975.1 Paracoccaceae bacterium
CTCTTTGGCGCCGCCATGTGGATCTCGACCATGCACATGGCGGCGCCAAAGAGGGCCTGAGCGGCCCGGAAAGTGAGGGAAGAATGGCAGAAATGGAACGGCTTTACAACTCGGTTGCGCCCCTGCGCAATGTCGCGGCGCTGGTGACCCTGATCGAACGGGTGCAGGGACGCCAGATCGGCCTCCCTGGCATGGCCACCTTCCAGGCTCAGGAGCCATCAATCCCGCGCGCACAGCGGAGCAGGCGCGAAATATCAGGGGTTTTTTGCCCGCCGGACAGGGTGGCTCCCCTTTCCAAGGGCAAAAGGCCCCTGAGATGAAGCGCCTGCGCCGCCCTGCGGGTCCGGCGGATTTGCTCCCTGAATGCGTTGCAAGTCCTTGAAGTGAGCCGGAAAAGAAAACCTTCCAGTGGACGGTTTTCCCGGCGAACGACCACTATTCCTGCGGTCTTGCGCCTGTTCAGGAAGCAAATCTGCCGGACTGTGAGCGCGGGATTGATGGCTCCTGAGCCTACGGGCCATCCGGCTATGGCAAGACCACGGCGGCGGTTTACGCGGCCAATCATTTCGACACCTATGTGGTGCAGATGAAGAGCTGCTGGACCGGGCGCAAGTTCTGCCAGGCGCTGGCGATGGAAATGGGCCTGCAACCGGCCAAGACCATCGCCGACATGGTCGATCAGATCGCCCAGGAGCTGAGCTTTTCGGCGCGCCCGCTGATCATCGACGAGGCCGATTACCTGGTCGCGCGGGCCATGATCGAGATCGTGCGCGACATCTATGAAAGCTCCGGCGCGCCGGTGATCCTGATCGGCGAGGAACTGTTGCCGCAGAAGCTGCAGAAATGGGAGCGGGTGCATGGGCGCATGCTCGACTGGGTGGCCGCGCGCCCGGCCTGCATGGAGGATCTGCGCCATCTCGAGCCGATCTATTGCCCGGGCGTGAAGCTGGACGAGCCGCTGCGCCAAAGCCTGCTGGCGGCCTCGCAACATTCGATCCGGCGGGTCTCGGTGAACCTCTCCCAGGTGGCCGAATTCGCCGCCACCCGCGGGCTTGAGGCGGTCAGCGCCGAGGATTGGGGCGAGCGCGGCTTCTTCTCCTGCCAGGCCCCGGCACCAAGGAGGTCCCTGGCATGAGCCGCAAACCTGTCGATCAGCTGAGCAAAGAGCCCAAACCGCAGGGGATGGATGGTATCTGGGCCGAAATCCGCCGGTTGAACATTTTCACCCCGCGGGAAATCCACCGCAATACCGACATCCCCAGAAAGACGATCACCGACTACGTGAAGCGCCTTTTGGCAGGTGGCTATATCGAGAGACATTCCACTTTCGAGGAAACCGGCCGCTATGTTCTGGTGCGCGATGCCGGCATTCACCCGCCGCGCATCCGCCCCGACGGACAACCCGTCACCCAGGGCAAGGGCGTCGAAAACATGTGGCGCTCCATGCGGATGCTCCGGCAGTTCACGCCGCGCGATATCATGGTGCATTCGACGACAGACACCGTGTCCGTCACCGAGGCCACGGTGAAGAGCTATTGTTCGATGCTGCTCAAGGCCGGATATCTGCGCGTCATCCAGAAGGCGGTGCCGGGCAAGCGGCAGGCCATATACAGGTTCGTGCGCAACACCGGCTCGCTGCCACCGCAGATCCAGCGCGTGAAGCAGGTCTACGATCCGAATATCCGCGAAGTCACCTATTATCCGGGAGCCGCACGATGAGCGCGCTCGAGACCGCCAGGAGCGCCTGGGGCGCCGAGATGCCCGACTGGGTCGAGGTGCTGGCCACGCGCTGCGACCGCGCCTCCCAGGCCCGGGTGGCCGCCGATCTCGGGCGCTCGGCCTCGCTGGTCAACCAGGTGCTGAAAGCCCGCTACAAGGGCGATTTGAGCGCCGTTGAAGACCGGGTGCGCGGCCGCTTCATGGATGGCCGCCGGGCCTGCCCGGCGCTTGGCACCATCCGGCTCGACGAATGCCAGGACTGGCGCCAGAAGGCCCGCCGCTTCCTCGCCACCAACACGCTCAGGGTGCGCATGTTCCAGGCCTGCGGCGAGTGCCCGATCAACAGCAAGGGAGAAGAGACATGAGCAGCGCGACCTACCAGAAGGCGGTGCAGATGGCGCGCGATGGGCTGCGTCCGGCCGAGATTGCCGCGCGGATCGGCTGCGCGCCCGGGACCATCCATCACCAGGGCGTAGACCCATAAACCACGCGCCGCCAGTTTGGCAGATTTTCGTCCTGACCAAGCGCAAGGGCGCAGGAATAGTGGTGCTATTTCAAGCGCTTGCAACGCAGTCATGGCGAAAATCCGCCAAACCCGCAGGGCGCGATCCTCGCTTCATCTCAATGGCTTGAGCCGCTTGCAAAGGGCACCACCCTGTGCGGCGCGCCCCAAACCATTGATATTTCGCGAGGATCGCGCTGGCGACGCGTGGTTTATGGGTCTACGCCCTACCTCTCCAAGGCCCGCGCGGCGGGGGTGGATATCCCGAAGTTTCGCGGCGGGCCGCGCATGGGCCGGGCGGCAAAGGTGATCCCGGCCGACATCGCCCACGCGCTGGAGCCTCATGCGCAGGAGCGAGGGCTTCAAGTGGCCGATCTTGTGCGCCGCCTGATCGAGGCGATCGTCGAGGCCGACCTCGTGGACGCGGTGCTCGATGACGCCGAATGGCTGGAACAGGAGATGCGCCGTGACTGAGCCTCTGCCCCTGCCCGAACTGACCCGGCGCGTGCGCCGCGCGCTGGCACGGGTGGACCGCGACGGCCTGCGCGGGGTGACCCTGCTCAGCCTCGAGGAAATCGAAGCCATGGCCCTGTGGATCGCCGCCGCCGGGCTGGAGAAACATCAGGAAGGAGACGACCAATGACCACATCCCCCATCACCCCCGCGCCGATC
>JALWTH010000363.1 GCA_027082975.1 Paracoccaceae bacterium
GCGCAGGGGCAACAGGGCGGGAGTGAGCGGAAATCCTGCCCGCGCGCAGAGGATGTAAAGGCTTTCTTTACCAATGGGGGGCATATTCCGATTCGCGCGCTGCGAAGGAAGAGGCCGAAAGGAGGCGAAAAGGGAAAGGAGGCGAAAAGGGAAAGGAGGCGAAAAGGGAAAGGAGGCGAAAAGGGAAAGGAGGATCAAGGCGCGCGATCGAGATCCGATCCTGCGCGCGTGGCGATGGCGCGGATATCCGGCCGGGCTTGGCGGATGGCGGGTCGCAACTGGCCCCGGCGGCAGAGCCTGGCCCGAAGTCTGCCCGAAGCCGGAGAGGCGCCGGGTCCCGGGCGGAGAGTCGTGCCGGCGGGAAAGTCGCGCTGACGGGAGAGGCGCGCCTGCGAACAAAGTGGCAGGCAGCCGGGTCAGCTGCCTGCCGAGGGACCACGGCGATGGGGTACTGGGGCCGTGGCCGGGTCTGTTCGGCGCCCTCTGGCGCTCTGGCCGGTGCTGGCCGATGCTGCTCCCCGCCCCGCGACACGATGCGCTGCGGGCAATGGAAGCGGCCCTGGCCAGTCCCGGGCAGCCGCCTGCAAATCCGGGCTCTGCCGAATAGGCTGCCCCTGTGTTCTACGCCGCTCAGGGCGGTGGGGCAATAAACCGAAGGCGAAAAGCCGTCCAATCGGCCATTGGTTTATGCCGGAGAACAGTGACGGGCCGCGGTACATCCCCGCGCTTATGTCTGCGCGGGCCAGACACGCCCCACGGTTTGGTCCGCTGCCCTGCGCCACGCCCTGCAGGCTCCGGTCCCGGGTCATGGATTTCGGATCGTGGGTTCCGGGTCATGGATTTCGGGGTGTGGATTTCGGGTTGTGGAGCCTGTGCCCGGAAGCCGTTTCAGCCCAGCAGTTCCCACAGCACCGCAGCCCAGGCCAGCCCGGCGGCAATCGCCGTCACGGCGACGGCGGCGCTGGCCATGTCCTTGGCCTGGCGGGCCAGCTCGTGCGGCTCGGTGGAGATGTAGTCCACCACCCGCTCCACCGCGCTGTTCATGAGTTCGGCCGCCAGCACCAGCACCCCCAGCGCCAGGATCAGCGCCCGCTCCGTGCCGCTCAGGGGCAGCCACAGGGCGAGGCCCGCCGAGACCAGGTTGGCCCAGAGCCACTGGTGCAGGGAGTGTTCGCTGCGCCAGCATTCGAGCCAGCCGGCCCAGGACCATGCCGCCCGGCGGCAGAATCTCTGCCATTCGCGCTTCAGCATCGCCGGTCCTCTGCCGGGCAGCGTCCGGGGCATCGGCCGTGCGGCATACATGCTTGCGGTCGGGGGCTGGTGCGAAGACAGGTCAAGTGCGATCCTCCCGCCCCGCAATATAGCCTGCGGGCAGTCGGGATCAACCGTTCGCCGGGGCGCCCGATTTTTCTGCGAAAAATCGCATCCGCGCATGCGGGGCTGCGCCCCGGGCCCGTGGAGATGCGTGAAAACTTGATCCAGGTCAAGTTTTGGCTGATACTTTCGGCAATGACAATCGCACAACGGGGAAATACATGACGGATACGAGTTTTGCCGAAGCCTCTGCACCGCCGGTTCTGAACAGGATCGGCTTCGGGGATGTGATGGCCGCGCTCAGGGGAGGGCTTCGGGATTTTCGCCGTGCCCCGCTATACGGGCTCGGCTTTTCCGCGCTGTTCGTGCTCGGCGGCATCCTGATCTGGGCCGAACTGGCGATCGAGGGGCGCGAGATATGGGTGATCCCGATGGCGCTGGGCTTTCCGATCCTGGCGCCGTTTCTGGCGGTGGGGATGTATGAGGTCAGCCGCCGGCTGGAGGCGGGCGAAGCGCTGAACGGGCGCGAGATCCTCGGCGTGGTGTTCGGCCAGCGCCACCGGCAGTGCCCGTCCATGGCGATGGTGCTGATCATGTTCTTCATGTTCTGGGTGTTCATGGCGCATCTGGTCTTCGCCCTGTTCATGGGGCTCGAGCCGATGACCAATGTGATCACCAACTGGCAGGACACGCTGCTGACCCGCAACGGGCTGACCATGCTGGCAGTGGGCAGCGTGGTGGGCGGCGCGATGGCCTTCGTGCTGTTCGCGCTCACGGCCATTTCGATCCCGATGCTGCTGGACCGGGAGATGGATTTCATCACCGCGATGATCAATTCGTTTCAGTTCGTGACCACGAATTTCGTGCCGATGGCGGCCTGGGCGCTGCTGATCGCGGTGCTGCTGATCGCGGCGATGCTGCCCATGTTCCTGGGCCTGTTCGTGGTGCTGCCGGTGCTGGGACATGCAACCTGGCACCTGTATCGGCGCGCGGTCAGCTTCGAGGATTGAGAGCAGGGCCGACGCGCCCCGGCAGGGGCCGAGGAGGCCGAGGCGATTTTTCTGCGAAAAATCGTGGCGCGCCGCGGAAGCATATCAAAGGCCGCCCGAGGGCGGCCTTTGGCGTTTGGTGTGTCTGGCGCGTGCAGTTCCTTGCGGCCTGCGCGTGCTGGTCGGTCCGGGGGTCAGGCCTTGGGCGCGGGCTTGGCGCCGCTCTTGGCCGGGGTGCCGTTGATCGGGTCTTCCTGGCGCTGCACGGTGCCTTCGAAATGGGCGCCGCTTTCGATGGCGATGGTCTTGTGGATGATGTCGCCCTCCACCCGCGCGGTGGCGGTGAGGCGGACCTTGAGGCCGCGCACCCGGCCGATCACGCGCCCGTTGACGACGATATCGTCGGCGACGATCTCGCCCTTGACGGTGGCGCCTTCGCCCACGGTCATGGTGTGGGCGCGAATGTCGCCCTCCACGGTGCCTTCGACCATGATGTCGCCGGTGGACTTGAGGTTGCCCTTGATCACCAGGTCGCTGGAGAGCGAGCTGGCCGGGGGCTTGACCTTGGGGG
>JALWTH010000364.1 GCA_027082975.1 Paracoccaceae bacterium
CACCTACCCGGTCCAGTGCCGGCAGGATGTCACGCCCTGATCCGGCAGGCGCGCCAGAAACCGCGCCCGCTCAAACCGCCCCCGCCCCGCGCCGCATGTCTCCCCGACCGGCACGAACCGCGCCGCTTCCGATTTTTCGCAGAAAAATCGGCCCCGGTCGCCAGGGCGCAAGCCCGGCGAAACCAGCCTCGCCCCGGGCGGGCGGATCCGGCATTGCCGGAAAACCGGAAAACTGGAAAACCAGAAAACCGGAAAACCAGAAAACCGGAAAACCGGAAAAGTGAATATCTTAGTAACATGCTGAATTTTCAGCGAAAATTGCGCCCATGGCGGTGCCAAACACCACGCGGGCACCCCGCCACGGCCCCACCGCAAATGCCTTACGGCCGCATATCGCCCTCCCCGATCACCGCGCCGAGCACCGCCAGCGCGCTGTCGCTGGCCCAGTCCGCATCGCCGGTCAGCCGGGCGATCTCGCGCCCCTCGCGGTCGAGCAGCACCGTGGTCGGCAGGCCGAATACCGCCATTTGCCGCGCCAGCGCCGAGCGCGGGTCCAGCAGCACCGGCAGCTTTTCCACCCCGGCCTGGGCAAAGAAGCGGTCGATGGCCGCGGGCGTGTTGCGCCCGGTGGCGATGGTCAGCACCCGGAAATCCGCGCCCCCCAGCGCCGCCTGCAGGGCTTCGAGGGTGGGCATTTCCTTGCGGCAGGGGGCGCACCATGTGGCCCAGAAATTCACCAGCACCACCTGCCCCGCATAATCGGCCAGCCGGTGGCTGCCCCCTTCGGGGTCGGTGAATTCGACCCCCGGCACCTGTTTGGGCGCGGCGTGAAAGACGAGCTTCTTCATGTCGCCCTCGCGCAGCTCGATTGCGCGGGCGATACCGGCGGCCGGGTCGGCGGCAGGATCGGCGGCGGGGCTGGCCGCGGGGCCGGCCATTGCAGGGTTTGCAACGCTGCCGAGGGCCGCGTATAGCAGGGCGGAAAGGATCAGGCGCATGAGAAACTCCCGGAAAGGCCAGAGCCATGAATGACAAGCGACAAGCCGCCAATGCCATGTGGGGCGGGCGCTTTGCCTCGGGGCCCGATGCGATCATGGAGGCGATCAATGCCTCGATCGGGTTCGACAAGCGCCTTCACCGCCAGGACATAGAAGGCTCGCGCGCCCATGCCGCGATGCTGGCGGCGACGGGCATCCTTACCGATAAGGATGCCGAGGCGATAAGGGAAGGCCTGCTCACCATCTTGTCAGAGATCGAGGCGGGAAAGTTCGCCTTTTCCACCGCGCTCGAAGACATCCACATGAACGTGGAATCGCGCCTGCGGGAGCTGATCGGCGAGGCGGCCGGGCGCCTGCACACGGCGCGCTCGCGCAACGACCAGGTGGCGCTCGATTTTCGCATGTGGGTGCGCGAGCAGGCCGATGCGGCGATCGAGGGGCTCGGCGCGCTGATGCGCGCGCTGCTCGCGCAGGCCGAGGCGGGGGCGGACTGGGTGATGCCGGGCTTCACCCACCTGCAGGTGGCCCAGCCGGTGACCTGGGGCCACCACATGCTGGCCTATGTGGAGATGTTCGCCCGCGACCGCGCCCGCTTTGTCGATGCGCGCGCGCGCATGAACGAATGCCCCCTGGGCGCGGCCGCGCTCGCGGGCACCTCCTTTCCCATCGACCGGCACATGACGGCCGAGGCGCTGGGCTTCGACCGGCCGGCGGCCAATTCGCTCGACGCGGTTGCCGACCGCGACTTCGCGCTGGAGTTCCTGTCGGCGGCGGCGATCTGCGCCATGCATCTCAGCCGCCTCGCCGAAGAGCTGGTTATCTGGTCCTCGGCCCAGTTCCGCTTCGTGACGCTGAGCGACCGCTTCTCCACCGGCTCCTCGATCATGCCGCAGAAGAAGAACCCGGACGCCGCCGAGCTGATCCGCGCCAAGATCGGCCGGATCATGGGGGCGATGGTGGGGCTGTTCACGGTGATGAAGGGCCTGCCGCTCGCCTACTCGAAGGACATGCAGGAGGACAAGGAACAGGTATTCGACGCAGCCGACAGCCTGGCGCTGGCCCTTGCGGCGATGACCGGCATGGTCGCCGACATGTCGGCCAACCGCGAGGTGCTCGAAGCTGCCGCCGCCACCGGGTTTTCCACCGCCACGGACCTCGCCGACTGGCTGGTGCGTGTCGCGGGCCTGCCGTTTCGCGAGGCCCACCACGTCACCGGCAGGCTGGTGGCGATGGCCGAAGAGAAGGGCTGCGACCTCGCGGATCTGAGCCTCGCCGAAATGCAGAGCGTGCATGACGCCATCGACGAAAGCGTGTATGATGTGCTGGGCGTGCATAATTCGGTCGCCAGCCGCACGAGCTTCGGCGGCACCGCCCCCGAACAGGTCCGCGCCCAAATCGCCCGCTGGAAGGAGGCCCTGTCATGATCCGCGCCGCCCTCGTCGCCGCCCTCGTCGCCGCCCTCCTGGGCCTCGCCGCCTGCGGGGTGGACGGCCCGCCCGAGCCGTTCACCGCATCGGACGGCTGATGTCGTCCCTGCGCCTCGCCTACCTGACCCTGGCCATCGCCGGCGCCACCTGGCCGCTGGCCCGCCTCTGGCCCTGGCTCGCGGCCAACGGCCCCGACCCGGGCGCCCTGATCGCCGCCTGGAACGCCACCGCGCCGGGCGCGGCGATGTTCGCCGACATGACCCTCACCGCCACCGCCTTCAGCCTCTGGGTCATCGCCGAAACCCGGGTGCGGCGCAACTGGCCCGCCCTCTGGGCGATCCCCGCCGCCTGGCTGATCGGCCTCGCCTGCGGCCTGCCGCTCTACCTGTTCCTGCGCACCCGCCCGGTCGCCTGAACGCGACACCTCCCGCGCGCCCCGCCCCCACAC